>CAYSJY010000041.1:0-10492 GCA_964431705.1 uncultured Muribaculaceae bacterium
TAAATTGAACGTTTTATATGAAGATAATCAAGTAATTGTTGTAGAAAAAAAGCCTAATGTTTTATCTCAACGTGATATTACTGGTGATATGGATTTACTTTCTTTAGTAAAAAAATACGTTAAAGAAAAATATCATAAGCCTGGTAACGTTTATATTGGGCTTGTTCATAGACTAGATAGACCAGTTGGAGGTATAATGGTTTTTGCTCGTACTTCAAAGGCTGCTAAAAGGTTAAATGAAGAAATAAAAAATCATAATTTTAATAAAACTTATGTTGCAGTACTTGATGGTGTATTAAAAAAGAAAAAAGGCGAACTGGTAGATTATTTATTTAAAGATAAAAAAACGGGTAAAAGTAAAGTGGTTGATAATCAATTTGAAGGAGCTAAATTATCTAAACTAACCTATGAAGTAGTAGGCTACTATAAAGATAAAACAATTGTTAAAATAAATTTAATAACGGGACGTCATCATCAAATAAGACTTCAGTTTAAAAACTTGGGTTATTCATTATATGGTGATGTGCTATATGGTAATAAAAATAATGAGCAAATAAGACTTTATGCATATAAGTTATCATTTACTCATCCAGTTACTAAAGAATTATTAGAGTTTACGTTATTGCCAAAATGGAAGGAGATAGAAGATGAAACAATTATACATCGACTTTGATGGTGTAATATTAGATACCATTACTATATCATATGAAAAAATGAAACAAGAAAACATTGATTTAAAAGATGAAAAAAGGGTAACGGAGTTTTATCGAAATCTTGATTGGAAAAGATTAATTGAAAAAACTGATCCTATTAATGATAGTATAAATGAGATAAAAAAAATTTGTGCATCTAAAAAATTTAACGTATATATTTTAACTCATGTTAATTCGACAAACGAAATGGTTGAAAAAATAAAGTATTTGCATAAAAATTTACCACAGGTAACAATCGTATCGGTTCCTAAAGAAATACCAAAAACTGAAGTCGTCAATGCTTCTGGTGCAATATTAATTGATGATTATTCTGGAAACATAAAAGAATGGCAAAAAAAGCTTGGCATTGGAATTAAGTTTGTAAAAGAATTAGAAGGTAGTGATTATCCTGAGATAACGCATCTTTCTGAGGTTTTAGACATGTTTAATCAGTAGAAAGAATATTTTCCTTCTTTTTTAATATATTTATAATGACTAAAATATTAAGGAGGAAAAATTCATGGAAACACTTAAAGTTTCATCAAAGTCAAATCCAAGTAGCGTAGCAGGAGCACTAGCTAACGTATTTAGGGAAAAAGGTACCGTTGAGATACAAGCAATTGGAGCAGGTGCCTTAAATCAAGCAATAAAAGCAATTGCAATAGCAAGGGGTTTTGTTGCACCATCTGGTAAAAATTTAGTATGCATCCCAGCCTTTACGGACATCGTAATAGAAGGTGAGGAAAGAACGGCAATTAAGTTAATCGTAGAAGCAAGATAAGCTTCTTTTTTTATTAACGTACGTTATAATATCTATAGAAAGTGGTGATACTTATGAAAGAATACAAAATAACAGATGCAAGAGCAAATCTTTATGGGATAGTAAGTGATGTTAACGTAGCTTATAATCCGGTTAAAATTGTTAATACCAATGGAGATAATGCAGTAATTTTATCTTAAAGAGACTGGAATAGTATACAGGAAACATTATATCTATATAGTATACCTGGATATGTAGAAAGCTTAGAAAAAGCATATGAAGAAACTGACTGGGAAAACGTTAAAACATATGTTCCTAAGGATTGGCAAGAATAATGTATAACATAAAGTTTACAAAACTCGCACTAAAAGATAAAAAATTAATCGAAAGAAGTAAACTGCTTAAAATAGTTAATAATCTTTTGTGTGAAATAAAAGAAGATCCGTTTTGTTATCCAACTTCATATGAAAAACTTAATTTAAAATATAAAATGTATTTAAGACGTATTAATGCACAGCATAGACTTGTATACATGGTAAATGAATCAAAAAAAGAAATATACGTAATTAAAATGTGGACACACTATGAAAACATAAAATAATTGTCTATGTTCTTTTTTTATGTTATAATTCTTTTTAGTTTAAAAAGGAAGTTATTATGAGTATTTTTAAGAAAGAAAAAAATATATTTAAAAGAATATTTAAAAAGAAATCAAAATTAGAAAAATTTTATTATAAAAATGAAGAATTTATAAAATACTGTTTTGTATCACTTGTTTGTACGGGTATTTTATATTTAGTTTTTTTTATTGTGGATTTAATAACGGATGGTAATTATTTAGTTGCAAATCTTTTTTCATACATTATTTCTTTTACTGTTTTATACATATGGGACCAAGCTATTTTTAAAGCAAGACCAATAACTAAAAAAAGGAAATTAGAGCAACTAACTAATTTTATAATCGTAAGAATAATAGGTTTTCCACTTGATTCACTTGTTTTATCAATATTAATTAATGACTTTAACATAGGAAACATGAAATCTAAAATAATTGGATCTTTAATTATGTTTATGTATAATTATGTTACCAATAAATTATTTGTTTTTAGAAAAAATAAATTGATATAGGTCTTTTAAAGATCCTTTTTATTTGACTGTTTTTTTTTAAGATGCTATGATTAAAGTATAAGTAGGTGATTCATTTGAAGAAAAAATATGGATACTATGAATACTTGGAAAACTTTGGTAAAAAATATTATTTATTTGGTAAATTTAAATTTTATGATAGGGTAATTACGCTTCCTCTTTATCATGGTTCATTAAGATCTATTTTAAAATATACAACGTATAAAGACGTAGAAAAAAACTTGGGTATCATAAATGAAAATGTTTTTAAAATCGTTTTAAGAAAAAATTTATTAGAAAATGAGGATTTATATCTTGATTTTATGTTGAATGACGCAAGCTTTTTTATGGCAACTAATAAAGATGCAAGAGGTAAAACCAATTTAAGATTTTGTGGCTCTAGAGACGTACTTTTTTGTACTAGTGATGATTTATTTTTCATAATAATGAAAAACATAAAACCAAAAATGTCACCGGATGAAAAGAAATCTTTTGCGTCGTTTATTTGTAAGTTAATAGATGAAGATTATGAAGAAAAATTACCACTTCCAAGAAGCTCTCATAATAAAACAACTAGTTTAGATGTCATAAGACAAGTCGCTGGTCGTGTAAGAAATTTTTCTAACTTGAGTAACTTAACGTTTGAACAATTAATTTTGGAGCATGATGTTTTAAAAACAACACTTGAAATAATATGTAGGGATTTTGAGAAAAAAGAAAAGTTAATAAAGAAAATATATAAGTTAACTGGTAAAAGCCAAATTTTATCAGAACAGACTATGTCAAAAAGATCTTATTATTTAACTAGAAAGTTAAAAAATGATTTAGAATCAAGAAAGTATGTTGAAAAAAGTATATTTGATGTTTTATTTAAAAATGGTTTAATAAAACAAAAACAAATAAGTTATAAAGATAAGGATAAGAATAATTTAGTTTTTGATGATTCAGTTTATAAAGATGATGAAGATGACTTTGATGATTTTTTAGGACCTGAAAAACCTAATGATCCAAGGTATTGGAGTATTGAATGATGATGGAAAACTTAGATAAATTTTTAAATTACATTCAAAAACAAAAAAATTATTCTTCAAACACAATTAAAAATTATAAAATAGATATATTAGAGTTTAAAAATTACTTGGATAAAGAGGATATAAATTATTTAACGGTAGATTATGATTTTATTAAGGGTTATTTAATGGTGCTTTATCAAAGAAATTTATCTAGAAACTCGGTTGCAAGAAAATTATCATCACTAAGAAGTTTTTATAAGTATTTATTTAATAATAACTTTATAAAACAAAATCCTTTTAGGTATGTTGCAACACCAAAAAAAGAGAAGAAATTACCGAGATATTTAGGTGTGGAAGATTTAGAAATATTATTTGAAACACCAAGTTTAAATACTCCTTTAGGACAAAGAAATAGATTAATACTAGAAGTGTTATATGCGTGTGGAATAAGGGTATCAGAACTTGTGAATATAAAACTAAGTGATATTGATTTTGATAAAAAAGAAATTAAGGTATTAGGTAAGGGAAATAAAGAAAGATTGGTAGAGTTTGGTGATTATTGCTTATATTTTATGGAGTTATTTTTAAATGATGGTAGAAAAAAAATATTAGAAAAACATCATGTTACTTGTGATTATTTAATATTAAATGAAAAAGGTAAGAAAATAACAACTCGAGGTGTTGAGGTAATAGTTCAAGATATTGTTAAAAAAACGGCTTTAAAAAAACGAGTGTCACCACATATGTTAAGGCATACTTTTGCAACACACCTTTTAAACGAGGGGTGTGATATTTTAACAGTACAAGAATTATTAGGACACGAATCGTTAGAAACAACGCAAGTTTATACTCATGTGTCTAATGAAAAGTTAAGAGAAGTTTACTTAAAATGTCATCCTTTGAATAGAAAAAAATAAATGGATTATCAAAGATATTATTTTATAAAAAATAGTAAAAAGTTAGTAAATTGTAAAAAAAAACATGGTATTTATTATTGTAAGTGCCTTTTTTTGTGATATAATAAACTTGTGTTTGATTTAGAAGGAGGAATATAAATGACAAAATGGGTTTACCTTTTTAAAGAGGGAAATGCAGACATGAGAAACCTACTAGGTGGAAAAGGTGCTAATTTAGCTGAAATGACTAATTTAGGTCTTCCAATTCCACAAGGTTTTACAATAACAACTGAGGCTTGTACGGATTATTATACTCAAGGTAAAATGATTTCAAAAGAAATTGAAGATCAAATTTATGAAGCTTTATCTTGGTTAGAAGAAAAGCAAGGTAAAAAATTTGGAGATAATAGTGATCCGTTATTAGTTTCAGTAAGATCTGGTGCTAGGGCATCTATGCCTGGTATGATGGATACAATCCTTAATTTGGGATTAAATGATGAAGCGGTTGAAGGTTTTGCTAATAAAACTAAAAACCCAAGATTTGCATACGACTCATACAGAAGATTTATTCAAATGTATTCAGATGTTGTTATGGAAGTTCCAAAATCATTCTTTGAAAAAATCATCGATGAAGTAAAAGAAGCTAAAGGTGTTCATTATGATACTGATCTTGACGTTGATGACTTAAAAGACTTGGTAAAAAGATTTAAGAAAGTATATAGCGAAAACATGGATGGAGCTGAATTCCCACAAGATCCTAAAGAACAATTAATGGGAGCTGTTAAAGCCGTGTTTAGATCATGGGATAATCCAAGAGCTATCGTATACAGAAGAATGAATGATATTCCAGGTGATTGGGGTACCGCTGTAAACGTTCAAGCAATGGTATTTGGTAATATGGGAGATACATCAGGTACTGGTGTTGCGTTTACTCGTAATCCAGCAACTGGTGAAAAAGGTATTTTTGGTGAATACTTAATCAACGCTCAAGGTGAGGATGTTGTTGCGGGAGTTCGTACTCCACAACCAATTTCTAAACTAGCTGAAGATTTACCAGAATGCTATAAAGAATTCATGGAAATCGCAGATAAGCTAGAAAAACATTACCGTGATATGCAAGATATGGAATTTACTATTCAAGAAGGTAAGTTGTATTTCTTACAAACTCGTAATGGTAAACGTACTGCACAAGCTGCAATAAACATTGCATGTGATTTAGTTGATGAGGGTATGATTACTCCAGAAGAAGCAGTATTAAGAATAGAAGCTAAAAGCTTAGATCAATTATTACATCCAACTTTTGATGCTGATGCATTAAAGAAAGGGAAAGTAATAGGAAGTGCACTTCCAGCGTCACCAGGAGCTGCTGCAGGTAAGATTGTTTTCTCTGCAGAAGATGCAAAAACAAAAGGTACCGGTGGTAAAGGTGAAAGAGTAATTCTTGTTAGATTAGAAACTACTCCAGAAGATATTGAAGGAATGGTAGCTAGTCAAGGTATCTTAACCGTTCGTGGTGGTATGACGAGCCATGCTGCAGTTGTAGCTCGTGGTATGGGTACTTGCTGCGTATCTGGTTGTGGTGATATCAAAATAGATGAAGAAGCTAAAACCTTTACTTTAGGTGGTGAAGCATTTAAAGAAGGAGATTATATCTCACTTGATGGTTCTACTGGTAAAATCTATAAAGGAGACATTAAAACGGTTGAAGCATCAGTTGGTGGTAACTTCGGAAGAATAATGGATTGGGCAGATAGTTTTAGAAGACTAAAAGTTAGAACTAACGCTGATAACCCAAGGGATACTAAAAACGCCGTAAACTTAGGAGCAGAAGGTATTGGTCTTTGCCGTACTGAACACATGTTCTTTGATGAAGAAAGAATTCCTAAGATTAGAAAGATGATTTTATCTGAAACGGTTGAAGAAAGAGAAAAAGCTTTAGATGAATTAATACCATATCAAAAAGGTGACTTTAAAGCTATGTATGAAGAGTTAAAAGGTCTACCTATGACGGTTCGTTATTTAGATCCTCCACTTCATGAATTCTTGCCAACTGAAGAAAATGATATAAAAGCACTTGCAAAAGATATGGGTGTAACTGAAGAACACTTAAAAGCAAAATGTGCCGAACTTCATGAGTTTAACCCAATGATGGGACATAGAGGATGCCGTCTTGCTGTTACTTATCCAGAAATAGCTAGAATGCAAACTAAAGCGTTAATGGAAGCTGCTATTGAGGTTAAAGAAGAAAAAGGTTATGATATTACACCTGAAATCATGATTCCACTTGTTGGTGAAGTAAAAGAGTTAAAATTCGTAAAAGACGTAGTTGTTGAAACCGCAGAACAAGTTAAGAAAGAAAAGAATTCTGATATCAAATATCATATTGGTACCATGATTGAAATTCCACGTGCTGCGTTAACCGCTGATAAAATTGCCGAGGAAGCTGAATTCTTCTCATTCGGTACTAACGATTTGACTCAGATGACATTTGGATTTTCAAGGGATGACGCAGGTAAATTCCTAGATTCTTATTATCAAAATAAGATATATGAATCAGATCCATTTGCTAAACTAGACCAAGAAGGTGTTGGACAACTAGTTAAAATGGGAGCTTTAAAAGGACGCGAAACTCGCTCTGATATTAAGCTTGGTATATGCGGTGAACACGGTGGAGATCCTTCTTCTATCGAATTTGTTAACAGCATAGGATTAGATTATGTTTCTTGCTCACCATTTAGAGTGCCTATCGCAAGATTAGCGGCTGCCCAAGCAGAAATAAAACTTAAAGCACAAAAATAAGTTCAAATATCAATGTGTTTCTAACCCGCATAATTATTACAAAAGATGATTTATATAAGTATAAAGATAAATTATATGAGTGTAATAATTTAAGGCTTAAAGAACCAATTATATTAGATATTTACATATAAAAAAGTACTAAGATGACGATTACGTCGTATATCTTAGTACTTTTTTTGTTATTAAGTTGTTAATGTACGATAATGGTTTGGAGGTTAGGAATATGCGGCTTATTTATACAAAACCTTTTTTAAAAGATTTATCTTAAGGTTCTAGAATTACTTTTGTAAGACAATTTCGTTTAATGACGCAAGATGAGGTATCCGATAAATTAGGATTAACTGAAGAGTGTAAAAGAAGAACAATGACTAGATACGAGAAAGGAAAAAGGAATCCTAAGAATAAAAGGACTGTGGAATTAGCAAAAATATTAAATGTGGATATGGCTTCAATAAAAAATTATAATTATAAAGATGTTAAGGATATAATTTATACTTTAATGTGGTTAGAAGAATTAATACCAAATTATCATATAGACTTATCAGATGTTCCAAAGATAGAAAATAACACAATATTTGTTATGAAAAGGAATATTATGAGAAATAAAAGATCAAGACGTGAAATATCTTATAAAGATTATATAGAGTGGAAATTGAATTATGAAGTTAAGGAGGATGATTAGAATGAATTATTCAACTAAAGTGAAATTAAGTTTAATTGATAGTTTTAAAAATCATCCTTTTAAAGTAGAAAATGATGATTCATTAAGAGAACTTGCGAAAAGTATAAAACAAAACGGATTGTTAAATCCTATTATTGTTAGAAAAAAGTGCTCTAATAGGTATGAAATGATTTCTGGTCATAGAAGAAAAGCAACAATGAAGTTGCTTGGCATAGAAGAAGCAGATGCTTTTGTTAAGGAGCTTACTGATGAGGAAGCAATAATATATATGGTTGATTCAAATATGCATCGAGAAAAGATATTACCGTCAGAAAAAGCTTTTGCATATAAAATGAAAATAAGTGCAATAAAACATCAAGGAAAAACAACTTCGGTCCCTGAGGGACCAAAGTGGTCATCAGAAGTTGTTGGTCAAGTATATGGTGATGGAATAACAAATGTAAAAAGATATATTAGGTTAACTTTCCTGATTCCTGAATTATTAGATTTGGTAGATAATACCGTTAAATACGATAAAAGAACATTTTTAACAATGGGAATTAGACCAGCCGTAGAGCTTTCTTATTTGATTAAAGATGAGCAAAAGTTAGTTTATGCCTCGATTGTTTATGAGGATTTAACTCCAAGCCACGCATAAGCAATTAAGATACGAGAATTAAGTAAAAACAAACTGTTAAATTATAATTCATTAGAAGAAATATTAAACATTTGTACTTCCGTTCAAGAAGAAACTAAGGAGACTATTTTATTAATTTCTTTTTATATAATTGCATTTATTTATTAATAATGTTATATTATTTATGCAGAAATAAAGATTAAACATTGTTTGGGGGGAAACTATGAGAAACAAGAATTTTATTCAAAGAATGAAAATGGATATAGATACATTAAGTGATTATTACATGGAAAAAAGACTAGAAAGATTTGAAAGTAACATACCGTTAAAAGGAATAGATTTAAGAAAAAAATACATGGTCTTCCACTTAAATTGGTTGAGTTAGATAGAAAAGCATCAAAAGAAACTGTTAGTGTCATAAATGATGAGAGAATAATTACAGATAGACCAAAGATTTATGCTTGTACACACATCGGTGGTAATGACATTCAAAGAGTGTTTGAAGCAATAAAAGAACATGCATATTTATTTTTGGGTGACCCAAAGGGGCTTTATAAAGATATATCTGGTTTGCTATTATTTTTAAATGGCGTTATCAACATGGAAACTAAAGATAAGACCGATAGATTTATTGCTAAAAAAAGGGCAATTGAATTACTTAATAAAAATGGTAGTTTGCTAATTTTTCCTGAGGGTGCATGGAATATAACACCAAATTTATTAGTTATGGATTTATATAAGGGAGCTGTTTTGATGGCTCGTGAAACTGGAGCCGATATTATTCCAGTTGCAATAGAACAATATGATAATGATTTTTTTGTAAGTATTGGTAAAAATATTAAAATGGATGATTATAGTACTTTAAGTTTAGATGATTTAAATATAGTGCTTAGGGATGCAATGGGAACACAAAAGTGGAACATAGTAGAAAAACATTCTCAAAGTAGAAAAGATTTAAACGTTGATGAAAAAGATTTTGCTCAAAGTATAGTTGATAAATGTCCTTATGGATTTACCACCGAAGATGTTGAAAAAACAAGATACACAGATAAAGATAAAATAGTTTTACAAAAACCTTACGGTTTTGTAAAACAAAAGAGTTAACAACCAAACATCAGTAAAGGTTGTTTTTTTGTTTTTATTTGTGTTAAAATGTAAAATAATGGAGGAGCAGATATGGGAACACTAATTTTACCAATAGCAACACAATTATTAGCAATACTTTTATTATTTATTTACTTTAGCAAAAAAAGATTAAATACTAAAGAAAATAAAATCTATTCTAAAATGCTTATTATTAACTTTGTTTATGCATTGATGGCAATAATAACATTTTTATATGCAAAAATATATGGAGATGATTTTGTAATATCAATTATGCAAAAAATATATATGAGTTTGATGTTACTATTAATCATAAATATTTTAATATATAATATTTCAATTTTAAATATGAAAGAAAGAGCAAGGCAAATTTTAAATACGATAATAAGAATTTCTTCAATTATTTTAATCATTGTAGTTTTTATTACACCACTACATGTTATTAACAAAGGAGATATTCTTGATGGATATGGTTTATCATATGACATTGTTCTTGTAGCAACCGTTTTATACTTTGTTTTGATAATAATTTCAATAATTGTTATATTTATAAAAAATAAAAGTGGCTTTGCAAAAGACATACCATTTATTTGTTTAATAGTTTTATATATAGCAGGATTATTAATTAGAAATTCTTATCCATCAATAATGTTTGAAAATTATTTATTTACTTTTATGTTATTTATAATGTATTTTACGATAGAAAATCCTGACCTAAAAATGGTTAATGAATTGTTAAGAAACAAGGAGTTAATTGAGCAGGGAATGGATGATAAATCTAGATTTTTATTTGAAACTTCAGAGG
>CAYSJY010000042.1:0-10381 GCA_964431705.1 uncultured Muribaculaceae bacterium
TTAATAAAAAAAGACAAATAAGTACTTTTTATACCTATTTGTCAACAGTCTGAAATAATATATTTATTATTGGTTATTAAGTTTTAATTATACTACAATCGTTTTGCATTGTTTTTTTATTTTTGTTTTTTCAAACAATCTTCGCATATTCCAATAAAATTAATTTCATAATCCGTAACTTTATTTTTGCCAATTTTACATATTAAATTTATATTATTTTTTACATCAATAATCTTATGGCATTTATCACAAATAAAATGATTATGTTTTTCATTTATATTGTCATAATGATCCCCATCATTTAATTTAATTTTTTTAATTTTTTTACTTTCTACTAAACTATTTAAAATTCTATAAACAGTTCCAAGGGATATATTTGGGATTGTTTTTTTTGCCTTTTTATATATGTTATCAGCTCTTAAATGATCATGCGAGTTGTTTATTATACTTAATATTAGCTCTTTTTGTCTTGTGTTTCTCATAAGCTCCCCTTAATAGTAATTATTACTATTAATATTGTATCATATGTTTTTTTGAAATCAAGTTATAATTTATATTATTTGTTATAATTTTAACACAAAAATATTATATAATATTTAACTATAATAGTGGAAGTATATTATCATATATAATTGATTAAATTTTGATTTTAATAATATAAATATTGTGTTATAATTAATCATAGGTGATTATATGGAAATTACAAATAAAGATATAAGTGATTTGAAAGACAAACTTAATTTAGTCTGGAGGTTTCTTTGAAGTAGACGATAAAAATAATGAAATAGAAGAATTAAATAATAAACTAAAAGATATAAATATTTGGAATAATCCGTTATATGCCGAAAAAATAACTAAGGAACTTAATGATTTAAAAAACCAAGTTAATCCTATTAAAAAAATCAAAGAAAATATTGAAGTATTAGACCAATTTGAGGAGTTCACAACTTCTTCCCTTACTGATGATATAAAGTTAGAGTTTGAAAATTTGTTTAATGAAACAAGAAAACTTTTACAAAATCAAGAAACTTTAACATATCTAAATAAAAAGTATGATAAGGAACCCGCAATTTTTGAAATACATGCTGGAGCCGGAGGCACTGAAAGTTGTGATTGGGTTGCAATGCTTTCTAGGATGTATGTTAGATATTTTGATAACAAAGGATATTCATATAAATTACTTTATAAACAGGAAGGAGAAGAAGCGGGATTTAAAAGTATTATATACCTAGTTAAAGGTAAATATGCTTATGGCTATTTAAAAAATGAAAAAGGTGTTCATCGGTTAGTGAGATTATCGCCTTTTGATTCAAGCAATAGAAGACATACGTCTTTTGCTGCCGTTGATGTTATACCTGAATTTGATAATAATATTGATGTTAATCTAAATGAAAAAGATTTAAAAATTGATGTTTATCGAAGTACAGGTGCCGGAGGACAAGGAGTAAACACAACGGATAGTGCTGTTAGGATAACACATTTACCAACGGGTATTGTAGTTACGTGTCAAAATGAAAGAAGTCAGATAAAAAACAAAGAACTTGCTTTAAAAGTATTAAAAAGTAAGCTTTATCAAATTGAATTAAAAAAAAGACAAGACACTGTTGATGATATGAAAAAAGATCATAGCGAAATAGAATTTGGATCACAAATAAGAAGTTATGTTCTTCATCCTTATTCAATGGTAAAAGATCATCGAACTGGTTATTCAACTTCAAATGTAAATAAGGTTTTAAATGGCGATTTAGATGGTTTTATTCAAAGTAATTTAAAAGGAGAAAAAGTAAAATGAGACTATTTAGAAAGTTAAAAGCAAAAAAAGCAAAGAAAGTTTTAAAAAAAGTTGAACGTGCTAATTTAGTTAAGAGATATGTATTTTTATTAATTGGTGTTACCATTTATGCTGTGTCATATAATTTGTTTTTTTATAAAAATAATATAGTATATGGAGGCGCAAGTGGAATTTCAATTATTACTCAAAATGTGATTGATCCATCAAAAATGATTTTTATATTAAACGTGTTTTTAATCGCTTTAAGCTTTATTTTTCTTGGAAAGAAAAAGACTTTAGGCTCTATTGTTGGATCTTTGCTTTATCCTTTAATGGTAAAACTAACTTCTAACGTAGGAAATTACGTTACGATAGAAAATGATAATTTGCTTTTAATCGCTATAATCGGTGGTGTTTGCATTGGAACAGCTGCAGGAATAGTATTTAAAAGTGGTTTTACAACTGGAGGGACTGATATATTAAATCAAATAGTAGCTAAATATTTTAAAGTATCAATTGGAACATCTATGTTAATGACGGATGGTTTGGTTGTTTTAGCAGGAGGTTTTTTCTTTGGTTGGACAAGAGTTTTATATGCAATAATTGTTTTATACATAATAAATGTTATGGTTGATAAGGTTGTTCTTGGTATTTCAAATAGTAAAGCAGTATATATTACAACGAGTGAGGATGATTTGATTTGTAGTTACCTTTTAAATGAACTAAAATTAGGTGTTACTTTAATAGAAACAAGAGGTGGATACACCAATAAAAAAGATCAAATAATATTATGTGTTGTGCCAACTAATGAATACTTTAAAGTAAGAGAAGGTGTTCAACAAATTGATAAAAACGCCGTTGTTTTGGTTACTGATGCATATCAAACTCAAGGGACGTATCAAGGTAACACAAGCATTATTTAGTAATAGAAGTAGGAAGGTGAAGTGAATGGAATTTATTAAGTTTAGAGGTGTTGAAAAAACATATAAAAACGGAGTAAATGCGATATATGATTTAAATTTAGACATTAAAAAAGGTGAATTTGTTTTTATAACTGGTGCTTCAGGATCAGGAAAGTCCACTCTTATAAAAATGCTTTACCGAGAAGAAAAACCAACTCATGGAGAGATTTATGTCGGTGGAGTAAACGTTGCTAAAGTTAAGAACAGTAAAGTTTATAAATTAAGAAGAAAAATAGGAATTGTGTTTCAAGATTTCAAATTACTTCCAAAACTTACCGTTTATGAAAACGTAGCATTTGCCCTTGAAATTTATGGATTACCAACACCTGAGGTAAAAAGAAAGGTTTTAAAAGCTCTTGATCTTGTTGGCTTAAAATCAAAAACAAAAAGTTATCCGGATCAGTTATCCGGTGGAGAACAACAAAGAGTTGCAATTGCAAGGGCAATAGTTAATTCTCCAAAGCTTCTTATTTGTGATGAACCAACTGGTAATTTGGATCCAGACACAAGTTTAGAAGTTATGAAGGTAATTGAAAAAATTAATAATTTAGGAACAACCGTTGTAATGGTAACTCATGATAAAGAAATGGTAAATAAAATGAAAAAAAGAGTTATATTACTTGATAACGGCAAGCTTATAAAAGACTATGAGAAAGGAAGTTATATAGATCATGAAGGCGCTTAGAATTCTTACAAGAAACATAAGAGATGGTTTTAAAAGTGTTGGTAGAAACTTAAGTTTATCTATTGCTTCTATATCATGTATTACTATTACACTTTTAATTGTTGCTGTTGCAATTATTGTATCTTATAATGTTGAAAACATAACTAAATTAATAAAAGAAGATTTTACCATAGTAACTTTTATTGATACTTCTGCAACTGAGGAGCAATTAAATACCATAAAAGAAAACATAGAGACATTTAGTAATGTTGATTCTGTTGAAATTGAAACTAAAACACAAGTAGCAGATGAAATGAGAGATACATCTGATGAGTTGGCGGCAATAATAGATACTTGGTCAGAGGAAAGCAATCCTTTGTATGATACTTTATTAGTAAAGGTAAAGGATACTGAAAAAATTTCAGCAACAGCTGAACAAATTCAAGAATTAGATTTGGTAACTCAAGTTAAATATGGCCAAGGCATGGTAGAGGATTTGATGAGTGTGTTTAGCGTGATTGAAAAATTAATGATAGTTGCAATGATTGCGCTTGTATTCGTAACTTTATTCTTGATAAGTAATACAATAAAAATAACCATTTTCTCAAGAAAAAAGGAAATTGAAATAATGAGACTTGTTGGTGCTTCTAATTTTTCGATTAAACAACCATTTGTAATAGAAGGTTTCTGTTTAGGATTTATTGGTTCAATAATTCCTATAGCAGTTACCCTATATGGATATTCGGCTTTATACAAACATTTCGGTGGACAATTATTTTCTCCATTTGTACAATTAGTTAAAGCAGAACCTTTTATTTACATAGTATCATTAATATTATTAGCGTTAGGAGTTGTTGTTGGTATGTTAGGAAGTTATAGAGCAGTAAGGAAGTATTTGAAAATATGATAAAAAGAAAATTAGTAACATTCTTATTTATAATATTATTATTCGTACCATTAATTTCAATACCAACAATAAAAGTAAGTGCAAAAGAAAAAACGCTAGCAGAATGGAAAAGTGAACTTGAAGAAGTTGAAAAAGAATTAGAAGAAACAAATGCACAAATAGAACAAAACCAAGAAGAAATAAATGCAACTCAAGAAAAAATAAACGAAACTTATGCACAATTAGAAAAAATAAATGAACAAATAGAAGCTAAAACTGCCGAAAGTGAAGAACTAGAAAAAAAGATAGAAGAAAAAAATGAAGAAACAGAAAACCTAATGAGATATTATCAAATTTCATCATCTGGTTCCGCATTGCTTGAATACATAATGGGAGCCGAAAGTATTACTGATTTAATCTATAGACTATCAATAACTGAGCAAATATCTTCATACAATGAAGACATTATTGACGAGATGAACAGTATGATAAAAGAAAATGAACAAATAAAAGAGGAATTAGAGGCTAGCAAAGTTGAGCAAGAGGAACTTCAAAAAGAATTAAATGATCAAATAGCTAAATTAAACGAAACAAAAGAAGATTTAGATGAAGAAGGTCATTCTCTAGAAGAATCTATAGAACAAATGAAAGAAACAATAGAATACTTAGAGGATTTAGGTTGTAAAGAAAGTGAAACACAAACAGTATGTTTAAATAGATTATATAGTAGTAATAGTAGCAGTGGTAGTTATTTACCTTCTGGAACAACCTTTTATAGACCAACTACTAGTGGTACAATATCTAGTGAATATGGTTGGAGAACGTTATATGGAAGTGCTAACATGCACGCTGCAATAGACATATCAACTCCAAATGGAACAACTGTTTATTCAGTTGCAACTGGATATGTTGCAAAAACAATATGGAGTAGTACCGGTGGTGGAAATCAAATAATTATACACCATTTGATAAACGGACAATATTATACTTCTTACTATTGTCACTTATCATCGATTAATGTTTCTGTTGGTGATATAGTTACTAAAGATTCTATAATAGGATACTCTGGTAGTACTGGAAATGTAACAGGACCACATTTACATTTAGGAATGGCAACCGGTAGATGGTATACAGATTACTATTCTTACTATGGAAGCAGTGGATTTGTAGGACATTCATTTGACCCTAGAGAGGTAATAACATTCCCGTCATTAGGATATAGTTATTCAAACAGATAAAAAACTAGCGTATCAAAAGAGTATTAAAAAAAATCAATACTCTTTTTACGTGCTGTATAATTTTTTTTACTTTTTTACACTAATTTTATATAAATTTAAAAAAGTAATAATTATTATAAAAAATTTAATTATACTATGAATATACTTGGAATTACTTTCTTGTTTTCTTTTATATTTAATGATAGAATAAAAATATTAATTGGAGATGATTATCATGTTTGATTTAGTATCTAAATTCCATCCTAGCGGAGATCAGCCTGAGGCAATAAAAGAGCTTTCTGACAGAATAAAAGATGGCAAGAAATACCAGGTTTTACTAGGGGCAACAGGTACTGGTAAAACATTTACGATAGCAAACGTAATTAAAGAAGTAAACAAGCCAACGCTAGTTTTAGCACACAACAAAACCTTAGCAGGTCAGTTGTACTCAGAGTTAAAGGAAATCTTTCCAAACAATCACGTTTGCTACTTTGTTTCATATTATGATTACTATCAGCCAGAAGCATACGTTCCATCAACTGATACTTATATAGAAAAAGACTCATCAATTAATGATGAAATAGATGAGTTAAGACATTATGCAACATCTTCATTAATTAATTATAAAGACGTAATAGTTGTTGCATCAGTATCTTGTATATATGGTATAGGAGATAAAGAAGAATATGAAAATCATATGCTTACTTTAAAAGTAGGAGAAGAAATAAATAGAAATGAAATACTTAAAAAACTTGTTGATATGCTATATGAAAGAAATAATATTGATTTAGTAAGAGGAACGTTTAGAGTCAAAGGAGACGTTATAGAAGTTATTCCATCATATGAAAAGAGTCATGGAATTAGAATAGAACTATTCGGTGATGAAATAGATAGAATTTGTGAATTTGATGTATTAACAGGAGTTGTTGTAGCGGAAAAGGAGCTCGTTTCAATTATGCCGGCATCACATTTCGTAACGAGTGACGATAAGTTAAAAAAAGCAATTATTAATATTAAAGCAGAATTAGAAGATAGATTAAAGTATTTTAAGGATAATGGTAAGTTATTAGAGGCTGAACGCCTGGAACAGAGGTGTAAGTATGATATAGAAATGCTAGAAGAAACAGGTTTTTGCTCTGGAGTTGAAAACTATTCAAGACACCTAGCATTAAAAAAAGAAGGAGCAACCCCAACTTGTCTTATAGACTTTTTTCCAAAAGATTTTTTACTAGTTGTAGATGAATCTCACGTAACCTTACCTCAAGTTAAAGCTATGTATAATGGTGATAGAAACAGAAAACAAATGCTTGTTGACTATGGATTTCGATTACCATCCGCACTTGATAACAGACCACTTAAATATGATGAGTTTGAGAAAAAAATAAATCAAGTAATATATGTATCTGCAACACCCGGGGACGAAGAATTGGAAAAAGTTAATAACCATGTAGTAGAACAAATAATAAGACCTACTGGTTTATTAGATCCCTTAATAGAAGTTAGAAAATCAAGTAATCAAGTTGATGATTTAATTGAAGAAATTCAAAAACAAATTGAAAAAGGTGATAGAACTTTAGTTACAACTTTAACCATTAGAATGGCAGAAGAACTTACTTCATATTTAAAGAACTTAAATATAAAAGTAGCATATCTTCATAGTGAGGTAAAAACACTTGAAAGACTTAAAATAATACATGATTTAAGAGTAGGTAAGTATGATGTTTTAGTAGGTATAAATCTTTTAAGGGAAGGTTTGGATATACCTGAGGTTAGTTTAGTTGCTATATTAGACGCTGATAAGCAAGGTTTTTTAAGAAGTCATAGAAGTCTTATCCAAACAATTGGAAGATGTGCAAGAAACGCTGATGGTCGTGTTATAATGTATGGTGATATTATAAGTGAAGCAATGAAAGAAGCGATTGATGAAACCTCAAGGCGTCGTACAATTCAAATTAAATATAATCAAGAACATGGTATAACACCTAAGACCATAAATAAAAAAATAATGGATGTTGTAAGCGTTAACACAAGTGATAAGAAATCTAAAAAACATAGAACTAAAGATGAGATTCATAACGATAAACTACTAAAACAATTAGAAGAGGAAATGAAAAAGGCTGCTGCTGAGTTGGACTTCGAGCGAGCTATGGAACTTCGTGATATCATTTTCGAAATGAAGGTAAATTAAAAAAGGAGAAATATAAAATGGATTATGAAAATAGTATATTTACTGATTTTGGCTATGTTAGTAATTATTTTGGGTTTGGAACATTTTCAATGAATACTGGAAAAGGAGGTATGAATGAAGAGTTTTATATACAGGGAAAGATAAGAAAGTCAAATGTAAAAACATTCTTTATTTTTTCTATGGTTATTTTAATATTTTTTGTTGCCCGTTCATATGAAGTTACAAAGAATTTTTTGCCTATTTTTTTAACTTTTATTATTACTTTAATATTGCTGTTTATAAGATATAAAATTTTATTTAGAAAATCAAAGATAAAAGAAAAAGTTGATTTTTATAATAGACAATTACCAAGTAATTTAAAACCAGCCCATGTGAGGATGTTATTAAAAGATGGGGTAATTGATCAAATATCTTTAGCAGCAACATTATTAGACTTAATTGACAGGGGATATCTTACAATAGACAACGTTGAAAGGAAAAGAGAAATTTTTGCCACGAAAGTAAATATTACAATTAGTCGTACGCCAAAATCATTAGAAGGTTTACTCGAATTCGAAAAATTTGTTATTTATTGGTTTATCGATATTTGTGGTAACGGAAATAAAATTTCTAGTATTGAATTAAATAAATGTTTAAAAACAACTGAAAACTTTTCGCCAAATGCTTATTTTTCAAAATTTAAAAGTTTGGTAATGTTATCTTTTCCAATATTAGAATTTTATAAAAAAAATAAAAATAAAAATTTTATTTATTTTATTTTCGTTCTTGTTTTTTTTGCAGGAATGATTATAAATCCTAACTTTATATTTTATCCTTTGTTAATATTTTTTCCAATATATGGTCTTGGTGGTTTGATGTTTTTATTAACACCTTATTTGCTAAAAGAAAAGGGTTTTAAAGAAATAAGACTATGGAAATCCTTAAAGATGTTTTTAGATTCTTTTTCTAATATTAATAAAAGAACAGTGGAAGAAATTAATTTATGGGATTATTATATTCCATACGCAGTATGTTTAGATAGTAATGATGCATCAAAAACTGATATTTATAATTTTTTTGGTAAAGATATTAATAGGGGTTATGAACGGAATAATTATAACAAAGAAGAAGTTGGATATGGTGAATCATTAGAACTTAATAAAAAAATAATTGATAAAATAAATGAGGAAACAAAAAAATATAACTTTCATTCTTATTTATAATATTTTTAAGTAAAAATTAAAATATAACTTATAATAAAATGTAATTTATAAAGTAGGTTATGCTGCTTTGCAAATTACATTTTATTTTTCTTCATCATCTCTTTTTTTAATTGTTTTACAATACCAAATCACTTCTTTTTTTTCTTTGGTGTTTAGTTTAGAAAAATTATTTAATAATTCTTCATTTAAATTATTTTCTTTATATATTGTAGAATTAGGATTATCTGTTCTGTCAAGTAAGTAATCAACTGATGTATCTAAAAAGTCAGCTATTTTTATTAATGTGTTAGCACTTGGAAACGCTTTTCCACTTTCATAGGCACTAATCGTTTCTTGAGATACTTCAGCTGCAATTGACAATCTTATTTGTGTTATGTTTTTCTTTTTTCTTAGTTCTTTTAATTTTTTCATAATACCACTTCTTTAAATATTTCTATAATAATTCTATAAAAAGTATTTGTATTTTTTAGATATATGTTATATACTAAATATAGTTACAGTTTGTATTATTATATGTAGTATCTTAATAATTATGCTGTGAGTATTAGAAAGGAGTGTATAACAACGGAAAAAGAATCTTTATTAATTGATACAAAACCTAGTGCAGTTATTTTAATTCCACATATATGTTTAATGTTTTTTATGGTAGGTTTTTTTACAATTTGGAAACCATTATTTAATATGATTAGTACAGATATAAGAATAACAACAAAAAGAATATCTGCTAAAACAGGTATATTTAAAGTTATTAGTATGGATAGTCCTATCAACAAAGTAACGTCCATAAAAATAACACAATCATTTTTTGGAAAAATTTTTAATTATGGAACAATATGTATTAATGTTATGAATGCTTGGTATTATTTTGATTACATACCAGATCCAGAAAAAATAAAAGAAATAATTATGAGTTAAGTAAAGGAGTTGTTTAAATGAAAACGTGCAAATATTGTAAAAGTGATATTAATAGTAAAGCAAAAGTATGTCCAAATTGTGGTAAAAAGCAAGGGATGCCAGGCTGTCTTATCGCAATTATTATTTTTATTGTTATTATAGTAATTGTAGCTATATCATCATCTGGAACAAGTGATAATAATGATTCTGGTACTACTGGTACTACTACAAATGAAGAAAAATTTACTTTAGTTGAAGTGACAAGTGCGGCACCAGATGATTATAATTTTGCTTATTATATAGAAGGATCAATAAAAAATAATATGGATAAGGATTATGATTATGTCCAAGTTACATTTACAACATATGATGCTGATGGTAATACGTTAGGGACTTGCCTAGATAATAATAGCGGTTTAGAAGCTAATGGAACGTGGAAATTTAAAGCGATTTGCTTGGATAGTGTTGAACAAATTTCATCTTATAAATTAAAAGAAATAACTGGTTGGTAAAGGCTAATATTAATTTATTAGCTTTTTTTCATAAGTTGTGTTAAACTTTATGACTGACAATCTAAAAATTATGATATAATGATTA
>CAYSJY010000043.1:0-10345 GCA_964431705.1 uncultured Muribaculaceae bacterium
AAAAATCAATCATTTCTGATTGATTCCTATATCAAAAGTTCGTGCTTTTCGAACAAATTTCCCAATGGTGCCGCTTGTAAGAATCGAACTTACAGCTAATCATTACGAGTGACTTGTTTTACCATTAAACTAAAGCGGCATATAAAGCTTCATTTAAAAAAGCCATTTACTACGTATTTTGTTTCATTTATCACCATAAATGCGTTTTCATCAATTTTGTTTATTATGTTTTTTAAATCGTTTAAATGTTTTTTATCCAGTTCAATAAAAAGCATTAACTTATTTGTATTATCTTTTCCAGTACAACTAACTTGTGATACAGCAAATCCTTTATCTCTTATATCATTTATTTTTTCTTTGTTTTTCTCATCTAAAATAACTTGCATGGATATTTTACCATTTATTAGTTTATTTGATAAGGTGGTCCCAATAAACGTTCCTATTGCATATCCTAAAGCATATGATATTGCTATCCATATACTTTTTGCATTTGCTGTTAGGGCTTCTCTTACCACTAAAAACCATATTATAACATCGATGAATCCGAGTAAGGTTGCAAGAACTCTTTTTGCTTTTACCGTTAGTATAGTAACGAAAGTGCCAAGTGATACATCAACTATTCTTGCAAAGAATATTATTAAACATATTGAAAGTATTTTCATCATCTTCTCCTTATTGCTACTTTATAATAACATAATTATTTTGTTTCTTCAATATAAATTTTATTATGTTATACTTATTTTGTAACAAAAGCATTAAGAAATTAAAAATTTAACTTGAAATCTTTATGTTAATTATTATAAATGGTATAATATACATGGAGGTTCATTATGAATAATCAAGTTGAAATAAGAAAAAATGGTTATGTTTTATTTGTGGTTAACATTATTTTATTAATTACTTTAATATTTTTTAGAATGATTTATCAACAATTGGGATTTTATACACTTATTTTAAATATATTTTTAATTATAGATGTTGTTTTATTTATAATTGGGGTTATATTTAACATTGATTTTATCAGGAAGATTGATAAATATAACGTAAAGAAAAGCATTATTATAGTTATAATTATATTTATTATTTATTTGTTATTAAATACCGTTGGAATATTCCTAATAAATTCATATATGGGTAAAGGTTATTCGAGTATGAACAGTATGTTATCTTCTTATTGTGAATCATTTGGTTGTGATAAGTATGATACGGTAAGTGGTAGTAACTATGAAGAATTTGTTATTAATAAAACTTATGATGATTACGATGGAGAACTAAACGAACTAGAAATAACCGTAAGATATAATACTAGTAAAATTATTTTTGTACGTGCGGTTGTGTATTCTAGAAAGCAGATGTTTTCACCAAGAATAATAAGGTTAGAACTTAATGATTATTTTTCTAATTTTGATTATGAAATAAGTGAAGATAAAATAAAAGAGGCTTTCGATAATAGATTTTCTTCAGAGGTAACTGATGGAAACGCAACTTATAAAGTAACTGAAATCTATAACGATGGAGAATTAGAAAACTTAAAAACAACAATAACTTTAGAATTTGATTAACTAGGTTGTTTTTTGCATAAAATTTTGTTAATATTATAAGAGAATAGGAGTTGGTTAGATGCAAGAATTATTTAATGACAATTCGGTACTTATCATTGCAATAGCAGTGTTTGTGTTATGTGTGATAATAGGTTTTTTTGGAGATCTTTATCTTAGAAAACAAAATAAGATAGGAAAAATTTTAGATGGTGATAATATTGGTACTATAAAAACTACCGCGAATGATTCGTCATCAAACACTGTGGATAATAAGGTTGATAATTCTACTAGTGTTAATGATACTTCAAATGATGATAAGCAATTGGAAGATAAAAAAGATTTAGATAAAGCAGAAGAGACAAAAACTTCTGTTGATAATTCTATGACTCAAGAAGATGAGATAAATAATATGTTTTAAAGGCTTATAAAATAAGGCCTTTTAATTTATTAAATAAATTTAACTTAAATTTAATGTTCAAATATGTTATAATCTTGATATAACCATTTGTATGTTTTTTGAAGTAAAAGGAGGACTTATGAGTATAAATAATGTTTTAACTATTATAAAGGATATAATTGATATATGTTTGGTTTGGGTTGGCTTATATTTTATTTTAAAAAGTATAAAGAACAACGTTAAGTTTACGTTATTATTTAAGGGTATAATAATAATTATTATAATTAAATTATTAAGTGATTTGTTTGATTTAATTACTATTGGTTTACTTTTGGAATATGTTGTAATGTGGGGACCTCTTGCATTAGTAATTATATTTCAACCAGAAATTCGTTCAGTATTAGAGCAACTAGGAAGATCGCAACTTTTAGGTAGACACAAGGTGCTTACTATATCGGAAAGAGAAAGAATAGTATATGAAATAGGTCTTGCTTTAGAGTATTTAAAAAAACATAGAATAGGGGCTTTAATAGTTATTGAAAGGGATAACTCTTTATCTGAGTACATAGATCGTTCTAAAAAGTTGTATGCAGAAATTTCAAATGAGTTATTAGTTTCAATATTTTTTCCTGATAATCCACTTCATGACGGTGGAGTAATTATTCAAGGGGATAAGATAACTTCTGCTGGAGCTATTTTTCCTACCACGGTTGAAATGAAGTTTAGCAAAAGACTTGGAACAAGACATCGTGCTGCGATAGGTATAAGTGAAGAAACTGATTCAATAGCAATAATAGTGTCAGAAGAAACTGGTAGAATATCAATTGCTATTAATGGTGATTTGAATTATAACTTGTCTGTTGATGAGGCTAAAATGATTATTTTAGATGAGTTAAAGCCAAAGAAAACGGCAGAGTTTGATTACGAAATTGAAGAAAAAGATGGTGATGAAAATGAGTAAGATATTTAAAGGCATAGGTCGCTTATTTAAAAAGATTGGTCGTTTCTTTGATAAAAAAGTGATTCTTCCAATAAGTAAATTTGTCGTTGGAATATCTAACAAGTTTAAAAATAATGGTAAAAGCTTTGAGAAAATCATAACTAAGAAACCTGGTCTTATAGCAATTTCTTTAATTGTTGCGGTAGCGGTGTTTTTCTACGCTGATACAAGAACAACATCATTAATAGAAACTTCAGCAGAGGTTTTGTATAATCAGCCAATTTCTGCAACCTATAATGAAGAAGCTTACGTAGTTGAGGGCTTACCAGAGACGGTTGATATAACCTTAATAGGAAGAAAATCGGATGTTTATTTGGCAAAACAGTTACCAACTAATGATATAACGGTTGATTTAACAGGTTTAGAGCCTGGTGTTCACCAAGTAAATTTAAATTATAAAAAAGCATTAAGTTCGGTTGAATATAAACTTGATCCTTCGGTGGCTACAATCGTAATATATGAAAAAGTATCTCAAGAAAAAGAGTTGAGTTATGAAGTTATAAATAAGGATAAAATTGATTCTAAACTCTTGGTTGAAGATGTTACTTTAAGTACCGACCAAGTGTATATCAAAGGCAAGGAAGCTACTTTAAATGAAGTTGCGTCAGTTAAAGCTTTAATTGATTTAGATGATTTAACGGATGCTGAGGTTGGAACACAAACTTTAGAAAACGTTAAGTTAGTTGCCTATGATAGTGATGGTGAGACTGTTGATGTTGAAATAGTTCCGTCAAGTGTCAGTGCAACTATCGAAATAACTTCACCACAAAAAGAAGTTCCGATAAAAGTTATTCCACAAAATTATGATGAGATAGTCTTTGGTAAAGCTATTAGCACTATTACTACTGACATTACTACGGTAACTATTTATGGACAGCAAGAAGATTTAGATGAAATATCATACGTACCAGTATATATTGATGTAAGTGGTTTAAGTGAGGATAAAAAATATTCTGTTACTATAAAAAGACCGAGTGGTGTTAGAGCGATGAGTACGAAGTCAGTTACTGTTACCGTTACTTTAGGCGATGAAACGACCAAAGTATTTAGTGATATTTATCTTGAATATGAAAACTTAGGTTCTGGATTAGCTGTTCAAGCTGTTGATCAAAACAGTACAACCGTTAGTGTAAGTGTTAAAGGTGTTCAAAGTGTTCTTTCTAGCATAGATGCAACAACAATAAAAGCTTATGTTGATTTAGATGGTTTGGGCGTAGGAGAACATGAAGTAACAATTTTAGTTGAAGGACAAGACTTACGAGCCAAATATTCATCTTTAACAACTAAGGTAACACTCAGAATTACTGAACAAAATTAAAAAAATATATAGAATAAAGTTGACAAATGTACCAGTTTTAAGTAAAATTTTAATTGGTACATTTTATAACCCACTTAAGTTTGTCTTGGGAAAACAAACTTACTTGAGGAAAGGAAAATAAAATATGACAACATTTATGGCAAATGCCAAAAATATTAATCGTAAGTGGTATGTTATTGACGCTAAAGGTAAACCACTTGGTAGAGTAGCATCCCTTGCTGCTAGCGTACTAAGAGGTAAGCACAAACCAACGTATACACCTCATGTTGATTGCGGGGATTACGTTATCATTGTTAATGCAAAGGAAGTCTTATTAACGGGAAATAAATTAAACAAAAAGATTTATTATAACCATAGTAGATATACCGGTGGATTACGTGAAAGAACAGCAAAAGAAATGGTTGAAAAATATCCAATAGAGATGGTTGAAAGAGCTGTAAAAGGAATGCTTCCAAAAGGAAGATTAGGACGTCAGATGTATAAAAAACTATTCGTTTATGAAGGATCTGATCATAAGCAACAAGCCCAAAAACCAGAGATTATGGAAGTTTAAGGAGGAAATTAAATGGCTAAAACATTTATTGGAACAGGACGTCGTAAACGCTCTATAGCACGTGTTAGAATGACTTCTGGTAAAGGAAAAATTACCATTAATGGAAGAGATGTAAATGAATACCTTCCTTTTAAAACTTTAATTATGGATTTAATGCAACCATTAGAAGTAACAAAAACCAAGGATAAGTTTGATATTGATGTAACGGTTCACGGTGGTGGATTTTCTGGTCAAACTGGAGCAATTCGTTTGGGAATTACCAGAGCATTATTACAATATGATCAAAACACTGATCCATCGTCTGACGCATCTTTTAGAAAGATATTAAAACAAGCTGGTTTTATTACAAGAGACTCAAGAATTAAAGAACGTAAAAAATATGGTCTTAAAAAAGCACGTCGTGCACCACAATTTAGTAAGCGTTAATAAAAATACAGTGATTCGTAGGAGTAATTCTACGAATTTTTTTTATGAATTTAATTAGATTTTTTGACATATTTTATACAATGACATATTTTATCATTCTTATAGTCCCTAATAAAAGACAAGTTTTAACATTTTAATAAACTTTTAAATGATTATGTGTTATAATTTAAAATAGGTGATGCTAGGTGAGAACAAAAGAGTTTAAAACCTTAGATGAGCAAATTGAAATATTAAAAGAAAAAGGGTTGGTAATAAGTGACATTGATAAGGCAAAGTCTTTATTATTAAGGGAAAATTATTTCTTTATCAATGGGTATAGACACCTGTTTTTAAGAAGTGATAAAAATAGACTCTTTATTAAAGGTACTACCTTTGAGGAGTTATATGCTGTGTTTCAGTTTGACAGGAGTTTTAGAAACGTTTTGTTTAAAAATTTATTAATAGTTGAAAATAATTTAAAATCAATAATATCATATAGTTTATCTAAGAAGTATGGTATTAAGGAAAAAGACTATTTAAAACCATCTAACTTTTCTCAGGATGTAAAAAAAATAAGACAAGTTAATGATGTTTTAAACAAGATTAAAAGACAAATTAAACTGAATGGAAGGCAACATAGTGCAACACTTCATTACTTAAGTAATTATGGTTTTGTACCTTTATGGATACTTGTTAAACTTCTTTCTTTTGGAATGATTAACGAACTTTATTCCATATTAAAACCAGAAGATGAATTATTAGTTGCACAATACTATAATTTAGACGTTGAAACCTTAGGAATTTATATTTCTCTTCTAGCGAATTATAGAAACTTATGTGCACATGAGGATATAGTTTATGAACATCGTACGCAAAAAAAGATTCCTGATACTAAATATCATATTGAATTAGATATACCAACGATGAATGATGAATATATATATGGTAAGAATGATATTTTTGCGGTTGTAGTAATGTTAAAATCTATGTTAACCAAAAGTGATTTTACTGATTTTGTTAATGAAGTTAGTTATGATCTTAGTTTGTTAGATGGTAAGGTCTCTACGGTTCCACAAAATAAGATTTTAGACAGAATGGGATTTCCAGAAAATTGGGAAGAAATTTCAAAAATAAAATAAGGAGGATTAAATTATGGATAAAGTTGAATTAATTGAACCTAACAAACCAAACAAAAAGAAAAGGAAAATTAATAAGAAAGTAAAAATTGTATTATTAATTATACTTGCATTTGCCCTTGGAGCGGGAATAATGTATTGGTATAGTTATACGAATCCAACGATAGTTACTAAGAATAGAACAACATCTGAAATAAAAGTAACTGAAGAAGCAATGGAAGATGCTATCGATAAGGTATATGACTCGGTGCTTTGTATTGAGGTTTTAACCAGTGATGGTACGGTTACAAGTACTGGTAGTGGATTTGTTTATGATATTGATGATGATTATGGCTATGTTTTAACAAATGCACATGTTGTTTCCGGTGGAGAAATTATAGAGGGTGTTTTATCTAACAATGAAGTGGTTGAACTAACTTTACTTGGTTCGGATACTTATACAGATCTTGCAGTACTTAGAATGGATGCAGATAAGGTTTTACAAGTTGCAAGTATAGGTTCAAGTGAAAATACAAAAGTAGGTAATACGGTGTTTACTGTTGGCTCTCCAATGGGGCTTACGTATGCTGGTACGGTAACTAAAGGTATATTATCTGGTAAAGATAGATTAATTGAAACAAGTTCATCAGATGGATTATCTTCTGAGACATATATTGTTAAGGTTTTACAAACTGATGCAGCAATAAGTCCTGGTAACAGCGGTGGTCCTTTAGTTAATTTAGCTGGTGATGTAATAGGTATTACTTCTTTGAAGCTTGTTGATGATGAAGTAGAAGGTATGGGATTTGCAATTCCGATTGAGGATGCGATGAATTATGTTGATTATTTAGAACAAGGTAAAGAAATAGAAAGGCCAGTTATGGGTGTTTCGGTAATTGATTTGACTAATCAATACGTTTTATATAGGTACAACATAAACATTCCAAGTAATGTTGAAGATGGAATTTACATTGCTGAGGTAACAAGTGGATATCCTGCAAGTGATGCTGGATTGCAAGCTGGAGATATAATAACTGCTATTAATGGAGAGACGGTAACTACAGCAGCTGAATTTAAATATGAATTGTATAAATACTCTATTGGTGATACGGTTGAGGTAACATATTATAGAGATGGTAATGAACAAACTACTAAGGTTACATTAGATAAATCAAGTTAGAGAAACGAAAAGAGTTTCTCTTTTTTTAATCACTTTATTAGGTGCTATTCATAAAATACTTTGAAGGAGTGATAATATGGTTATAGTAGATGCTGGACATGGAGGTATCGGTTTGGTCCAAGAATAATATAAATGGCTACGAATACTGATAAATACAATGGTTTAAAGGTACTTATGATTAAGTATCTTTTTTTATAAAAAACTTAAAAAATAAATTATTTAAAATAATAAATTTAATATATTAATGATTGAATAAAACAAAAGTGGCAGAAATTTTTAGCAAAATATTGAAAATGTGCTCGTGTCATGATACAGTTATATTGTTATTGAATAAAATTGCTAAAAGTGGTAAAAAAATTAATTGATGTAAATACTAAAGAAATTAAAAGAAATATTTATTCAGATAAGTTAGTAAGTAAGAAAATGGTTTGATTAAAATAATTACTGGGATAAGAAGATGTGGCAAGTCATATTACTTAATCCTTTATTTAAAAATTATTTGCTTGAAAATGTGGTAAATGAAGATCATATTATTAAATTGGAATTAGATAAAGAAGAAAATCATATAATGGAAAATATAATATATAATGCATTAATTGTTAGAGGTTATAATGTTGATGTTGATGTAGTTGAAATTAGGAATGAAAATAAAAAGTTTATGGTTTAGAGGCTAACAAAAATAAAAAAAGAAGTAAATGAAAAATATGTGTATCATGGGAGTACACAGCATGGACTAAAAATAATAAAAAAAATATAAGCACTCATGGTAAGTCATGGGTATATGCAACTTTATCTAAAGCAATTTCTACAATTTTTATAAGCAATAAAGGTAGTGATTTATATTATTATTTAGGTAAAGAAGGAACAAAAGAAAAGCCAGTGATTTTAGTAGAAAGAAA
Organism: uncultured Muribaculaceae bacterium; assembly: GCA_964431705.1. Classification (GTDB taxonomy): domain Bacteria; phylum Bacillota_I; class Bacilli_A; order RF39; family UBA660; genus Aphodocola. Next base: position 8,409 of record CAYSJY010000043.1, read on the forward strand.
AAAAGATATGTTTAAGGATATTTTTAATGTTTCAGGTTCACTTTATACATTAATTGGTAAAAATTTTATTTCAGGGAAAACTGGTTGGAAAGACGAATTGATTAGTGAATATGATGAGAAAGTCATCCATGAGGAATATATAAATAATGTTTTTGAAAAACTTGAAGAATTAAATAGCAAAGGTGAATTAAAAGTTTATTTATATCCAAACAGACCAAATTATATTCCAAAAGATAATAGTGATTTAATTCCTAAAGTTATAAGATGGCAAAAAAATGGAATAAACATTAATTAGTTTTTTAAATTATATCCAGAATTAAAAGAAAGGTATTTAAAACAGTTAGAAGAAGATGGAAAATAAATCCATTTTTCTTTTTTTATAACATGATATAAATAAATAATATTATATTAAAGTTTGTTTATTAATATAAAGTGTATAATAATTGAGTAAACAGATTTAGTTTTGGTACCTTTTTATGTTAAAATGTATATGAGGTAATAAGACATGAAAAAGATGAATGTAATAGTAGTTTTTAACAATGACATGAGTAAAACTTTAATGTGTAAAAGAACAAAAAATCCATATAAAGGCTTGTATAATTTTGTAGGTGGAAAAATAGAGATCCCTAATGATGGTTTAAATGAGGCTTATAGAGAATTGGAAGAAGAAACTAATATTAATAAAGCTGATATTGAGTTGACTTATTTTATGGATATTATTTATGTTAAATGGGATATAGAATTAGAAGTATATTATGGAATTTTAAATAAGGATGTTAAGTTAGTTGAAGAGGTTAACAAGTTAGAATGGGTTAGTACTAGTGATAACTTCTTTGATATGAGTAAATATGCTGGTGAAGGGAATATAGGTCATATATTAGAGGAAATAAAGATTGATTTGAATAAAAATTAAAAAGCAAAACACACAATTTCTGTGAGTTTTACTTTTTTATTTCATTTTTTGCGCACTTTTGTTTCTTATTATTTTCCTTACAATAAACAAAATTTGATTTATAATATAGTAAAATGTGATATTTATATGGAAATGCAAAAATTCATTAAAATACCACATTTTTTAATATTGGGTATAAAAATAGGATAGTAAAATTCCTTGAAAATACAAGAATTTTACGACATTTCATTCCTATTATGTCCTTAAAATAGGAGCATTTTTGCAAGTGTAAAAATGAAATTCCGGAATAAGATTCTTTGATAAATAACAAAGAAATGGATATTCTTCCGGAACACTCTTATGCTCCTTTTAAATAACTGCTATCACTTTTATTTGTGAGTATTGACAGATATAAATATTAAATATAAACTAAAGTTGTAGATATCAGTATCGTCTTAAAATTATAAGTAAGGAGGTATTAATAATTAAAGAAGATATGGAAACGGAAGATAAGAATACGAACGATTTATTAGTATTAAAGATTCTATCAATTTTATGTTAGAAAGTGATATTTATAATGAAAAAGATATTATATTGAAAATTAAAACATTAGTTGAGGATTGGTATAATAATTATATTAAAAGTAACAGCTTAAACTTAATAAAATCTGAAAACTTAAAATTTTTGGATTTAGAAATTACAAGTCTTTTTGATAAGTATATAAAAAGAGAAACAGTTAAAAAAAATTACTGTGAGAGATTATATTATTCATTTTCAATATTAGAAAAAAATGGAAATCTGAAATGCTAGGATAAACAAGCACTGCAAATAGTTGCAACCATATAATAAATATAATAAAGAATTAAAAAATAATAACATATGGATGAATTATTTTGGAATATGTAAAAAATGTGAAGAGTAAATCAACACATTCAATTTATCTTTTCTTTTTGCTTTTAATGATAGAATTAGTGTAACAAACAAACCATTAAATAGTAATTTGTAAAGGAAATATAGCGTTATATATCTAGAAAGTGAGTGTTAT
>CAYSJY010000044.1:0-10042 GCA_964431705.1 uncultured Muribaculaceae bacterium
TATATTACCATAGAAAGGATTGACTTTACACAAATTTATTTACAGACTCAAAAAACTAAGTAGCTTTTTACTACTTAGCTTTTTTATCTTTTAACTTTAAGATTCCATGGCTTTCGCGAACCTTATCTTCTATTTCTTTCATTATGTCTTGATTATTTTTTAAAAACGCTTTTGCATTTTCTTTTCCTTGACCTATTTTTTCTCCTTTGTAAGAGTACCAAGCACCACTTTTGTCAACAATACCTATTTCCGATGCTAAATCAAGTATTTCAGCTTCTCTTGAAACACCCTGTCCATACATTATTTCAACACAAGCCGTTTTAAACGGTGGGGCAACCTTGTTTTTAACTACCTTAACGTTTGTCTTACTACCAATTACGTTGTCACCATTTTTAATTTGTTCACCACGTCTTACGTCTAATCTTATGGTTGAATAAAATTTTAAAGCACGTCCTCCAGTTGTAGTTTCAGGATTCCCAAATAACACTCCAACTTTTTCTCTTAACTGATTAATAAAGATTGCTATCGTGTTCGTTTTACTAATCGTTCCTGATAACTTTCTTAATGCTTGACTCATCAACCTTGCTTGTAATCCTACGTGTGAATCTCCCATATCTCCTTCTATTTCAGCCTGAGGAACTAATGCTGCGACAGAATCTATTACAACTATGTTAATTCCCTCACTTTTAACTAATGCATCACATATCTCCAAAGCTTGCTCCCCAGTGTCAGGTTGGGATAATAATAAATCATTGATATTTACACCTAGGTTTTTCGCATAAACAGGATCAAGCGCATGTTCTGCATCAATAAATGCGGCTTTACCTCCAACCTTTTGTACTTCTGCTATAGCATGAAGAGCAAACGTTGTTTTACCTGATGATTCAGGGCCATATATTTCTATTATTCTTCCTTTTGGATATCCACCGACACCAAGCGCTATATCCAAAGTAAGAGACCCACTTGATACAACGTCTATCTCATTATGCGTCTCATCACCTAACCTCATGATTGAACCTTTACCAAATTGCTTTTCTATATTGGCAAGCACTTCTTCTAAAGTTTTATCATTTTCCTTATTTTTCGACATTAACTATCCTCCTAATTTTTTTAATCCAATAACATTATATAGCATAAAAAAAGAAAAATCAAGTGTTTTCTCAAACATTTGTTCGAAATATTCTGCACCTGTTTTTCTACAAAAATTCTTTTTTATATTATCAAAAAAGTTATTTTTTAGCTTCTTCTTTTACAATTTCCTTTTTTTGTTCTTTTTCAAAGATAACGTTTTTATTCATTACATAATATTGAATACCAGAAATAACAGCAAAAACAGTAGCTAAAATAAGTAAGAAATCTGATACGTCTAGATTGAAAATTTCAAATGGTAAATTATAGCATAACGTAAATATTATTCCAAGCATCAAAAACGTTGTTTTAACCTTTCCGGTATTTATAGCCGCAACTACTTTTCCTTTGCTTGCTGCAAGCATCTTTATGGTATCAACAACCGTGTCTCTAAATACTATTATAACCGTTATAATTGGTGAAATCATTCCTTGTGCTGATAATATAATTAAAGTTGAGTTAACAAGCATCTTATCAGCTATGGCATCAGTCATTTTACCAAAATCAGTTACCATATTACGGCTTCTTGCTATATAGCCATCTAATGCATCCGTAATAGATGCTACAGCAAATATTCCAGCAGCAATTAAATATTTTATATCAACCGATATAGTACCTATTAAAATTCTAGGAAACTCTACGTTTACCATATAAAAAGGAAAAAGTAATATAACTATTAAAACAACCGTCAAAAAGATTCTTATCATCGTAATTCTATTAGCTAAATTCATATTTACCACCTCTTAAAGAATTTTTATCTTTCTAATAACGTTACCGTACGAGTTTCAGATTCATCTTTATTTACGTACTGAGTTATTACAATATAACTAATTAAAAAAATAAGTAGAACTATTATTAATGAAACTAAGATAATAATGAATTTTGATTTTGGTTTATCCCCCATGGTATATGGAGAGGAAACTTTATTTTCACTTATTTTTTCTTTTTCTTTTTTCTTACTTGCTTTTTCTATTTCCGCAATTGGTATTTTAGAAGTTTCTTCAAAAAAGAATTCATTAAATTCATCTACAATCTTTTCTTCATCTAAACCTAAGTATTTTGCATAGCCTCTAATAAATGATTTTAAGTAAAACACGTCTTTAAAAACCTTTAAGTTTCCGTTTTCTATGTTTTCAATTTGTTGAACTCGTAAATTAAGATCGGAGGCAGCTTCTTCTATACTTACTCCGTGTTCTTCCCTTGCGGTTCTTAACTTCTCACCTATCTCTTTCAAGCTAATTCAACTCCTTTATTTACAAATAATTATTTTAATAAGCCACGTTCTGTACCGAAAGGTTCGGTCGCAAACATTTATCTATGCAAAAATGCATCCCTTAATCCGTTTTTATTCCTTCATAAGGACTCCCCTACCATTTTTTGGGTTTCTCACTTGTGGGGTTTACCCGTTCCACTTTTTTGTTTCCAAAAAAATCGTCACTGTGGCACTTTATGCCGGTTACCATGGTAAAACTTTAGGTAACTTACGGCGCCGTCAGGCTCTTACCTGCCGAAGGTTATTTATTCCCTTCGCACAAACACTACGATCATTACAGATACGTGTGAGCGTGGACTTTCCTCTACCAATTAAAATCAGCAGCGTTTGCGTAAAAATAATTATTCTTCTTTATCGTATATGTATTTTTCCAGTTGTGATAAACGTCTTAAAATATCTACGTTAGTTATTTCTTTTTCACTTTTCTTTACAATATCAATGTTAGCTTTTAGATTTCTAAGTTCATGTTTTAACTCTAAGTTTTCATTAGTAAGTTCTTTGTTTTCACTTTTCAACTCTTTTATTATATTAACAAATTCCACGTAATCTTTAATAATCTGATCAAGGTATTTATCAACTTCTTGTAATCTATACCCACGAGTATCTATTTTAAAATCCTTATCAAAGATATCCTGTGGTGACAAAGCAATTCTTCCGTTAAACATATTTACCACCTCTGTAAATATAATTATCGCAAGTTTTTAGTTGTTTGTCAATTTACATTGCTTTTAAATTTTAGATTATTATATTTATAATTATGTAAATAAAATATTTATTACCCTCATTTTCTTATGATACGTCTACTATATTTTACTAAATCATATGAAGAAACTGAAAAACTAAATGATAAAAAAGCCATTAAAAAACCATCAAAACAAACACCAAAAAAAGTAAAGTATATTGCTATACTAATTGGCAACAATATCCAAATTATATATTTCCCAGGAATTTTAAAGGTTATTTTTATCATGTTACCAATAATGTTTAGTATTAGACAAACACCTATTATCTGTGGCATAGCTTCTTTTATTTCATTCAAATGTAATCACCTATTTAATTATATGTTTGATAGTTAAATCATCTTCGGTTTTATTTACTTCATATATAAGTTCATCAATAATAACAAATAAAAAACTATAATCTTTCATTTTAACATTCCCCTTTTCTTATCAATTTAAGCAATAAATTTTCATATAAAAATAATACCATGATATAAAAATATTAAAATATTTTCGACATTTGTTATCAAATTTATTAAAAAAAAATAGTATTTATGGTATGATTATTAAAAGGTGATGAAATGATTAAAAACTTTGTATACACCAAAAATATAACATGTGATAAAAAAACGGTTATAACAAATTATGCTAATCGTGGAATGTGCCTTGAAAACGACATAAATTTATCCAATGAATATTATAAAATTAAAGATATAGCATACGTATATAAAAAACCTACACCCATTAAATTAGTAAAGGTTGATTATAAATTAGGGAAAATAAAAGAGGCTTATTTTCAAACCCCTTCAACAACTGATTATAATGGGATATACGAAGGCAAATACATAGATTTTGAAGCTAAAGAAACAAATAGCAAGACTTCTTTTGCTCTTTCAAACATCCATGAACATCAAATAAAACACCTAATTGACGTTAAAAACAAAGGAGCAATTTCATTTATTATAGTTCGGTTTAATAAACTTAATGAAACTTACTTTTTAAGCACTGATAAACTCGAACATTTTATTAAAAATAATAAAAGAAAATCTATTCCAATAAGTTTTTTCAAAACTTATGGTACAATTATTAAAACAAAATACAATCCTAGAATAGATTATATAGAAACTATAAATAACATTTATTTTGGAGGTAATAACCATGATGAAAAAAAGAAGTAAGGTTGGAAACAAAGTCGCTAACAACATCAAGAAAAAAACAAAGGACGTAAAAAGTAAAATATCAAATAAAAAACCAACAAAGAAAAACAGACATAAAATCAACAAGAAAAAGAAAGTAATATTAAATATTTTACTAGTGATGATAATAACTTTTGTTTCACTAATAGCCGTATTTTTTGCATACGTAATAATAAGTGCTCCAGAGTTTGATCCTGATAACTTAAAATATACACAAACATCAGAAATATATGACTCTGACGGGAACTTAATAGTCAAGTTAGGAAACGAAAACAGAACTGAAATATCATACGAAGATTTACCTGAAGTATTAATAGATGCAATAATAGCAACCGAAGACTCAAGGTTCTTTCAGCATAACGGTTTTGACTTACCTAGGTTTTTAAAGGCTGCCATAGGACAAGTCTTTGGACAAAACTCCGGTGGTGCATCTACAATTACGATGCAACTTGTTAAAAATAATTATACATCAACCGTTTCAACTGGTTTCCAAGGTATAGTTAGAAAATTCACGGATATTTATATGTCTATTTTCAAGGTTGAAAGAAAATATACTAAAAAAGAAATATTAGAGTTTTATGTAAACGATACTTATTTAGGAAATGGTGCTTATGGTGTTGAGCAAGCATCAATTAACTATTTTGGAAAATCAGTAAGTGAACTTAACTTAGCCGAAGCAGCTTTTATAGCGGGATTATTTCAATCTCCAACATATTATAATCCATATAATTATCCAGAAAGAGCAGAACAAAGAAGACAAACCGTTTTATACTTAATGCAAAGGCATGGATACATTACGGAAGAAGAAAGAGAAATTGCGGAAGCTGAACCTATTACTTCATACATCCTAACAACTCAAGTTGATACAACAACCTCAGAATATCAGGGATACATTGATACCGTAATAGAAGAATTAGAAGAAAATTATGATTTAAATCCATATACAACACCGCTTAAAATATACACCGCGATGGATAGAGATAAACAAGATTTTATAAACCAAGTTATGAACGGTGAAGCCTGGACTTGGGAAAATGATTATGTTCAAGCTGGAATTGTTATGACGGAATCGGCAACTGGTGAGGTAATCGCAGTTGGTGCTGGTAGAAATAAAGATACCGAACGATCCTACAACTATGCTACAATGATAAACCGGCAAATTGGATCAGTGGCAAAACCAATCTTTGACTATGGCCCGGCAGTTGAATACTTGGGTTGGGGAACGGTTAATTATATAGATGATACGGAAACAACCTACAGTGATGGCACAAGTATTTCAAACTCAGATGGTAGCTACAAAGGAAGATTACCAATGTATCAAGCACTCGGACTCTCTAGAAACGTAACAGCACTGAAAACGTTCCAACAAGTAGTTAGTGAAGTCGGTTCTGATAAAATAATAGAATTTGCTGAAAGCCTTGGTATAACTCCAGAAATAGATAGTAATGGTAACATTCATGAAGCACACAGTATTGGATCATTTACTGGTTCTACAGAAGATGGAGAATCAAGAAACAGTCCAATGACTTTAGCAGGTGCGTATCAAGCATTTTCAAACGGAGGATACTATATAGAACCTCATACAATAACAAAGTTCGTGTATAAAGAAACAGAAGAAGTGGTTGAGGTTAACGTTAGTAAAACCAGGGTAATGTATGATTCTACTGCTTATATAATTAACTATGCACTTAGTTGGTCAGTTACTGATGGTTTAGCTAAAAGTGCTGCTAATATCGGTGGTGTCGAAGTTGCAGCTAAAACTGGTACGACTAACTTCGATAGTGATACGATAGAAAAATATGGTCTATCAAGTAACGCCGTAAATGATCTTTGGGTCTGCGGTTACACATCCACATATACGCTGACGATGTGGTATGGTTATGATCAGATATATTCAGATTATTACAGTACCACATCTAGTTGGACAACTAGGGATAGTTTCTATTATAATCTTGCTGATAACTTATTTGATAAAGATGGAAGTACCTTTGAGGTTCCGTCAAGTATTGAAGCGGTAGAGGTAGTTAAAAACTCTATTCCACTTACTTTAGCAACTTCCTCAACATCTGATAGTATGAAAGTAACTGGATACTTTAGAAAAGGAACGGCTCCTGAAGAAACATCTAGTGAAACATCAAGTAATTTGCCTAACGTAACAAACGTTGAAAGTAGTGTTTCTGATAATACCGTTACCTTAACTTGGACTGCGGTAAGTGCTGAAGATATATTAGAAGTTGACTATGACGACAGCTATGGAACGCTCGGGTATGATATATACGTCAAAAATGGCTCCAGCGGTAGTGAAGTCTACGTTGGAACAACAACATCAAATTCATATACGCATACTACTAGTTATACTAATCCTGTATACGTAATATACACGGCGTACTCAAGTTATAAAGATAACCGAAGTAGTGGCGTCACGCACAGTGTTACGATAAAAACTGATTTTGACATTCGAGCGAGTAACGAGACGATAAATCAAGGAGAAGTATTTGTTGATAACATTCCAATAATAGTTTTATATAACTCAGTTGATGTAACTGACGAAAGTACCATTGTTTTGGTCTCTGGAAGTGTTAATACGTCCGTTGCAGGAACATACACGTTAACGTATGAAATTACTTATAACGGAACCACAAAGACCGTCTCTAGAACCGTCACAGTAAGAGAAACTGAACAAACAACTACAACCACAGCGCATACAACAAATAATAATTCTCCATAAAAAAAGGACAAGCAATGATGATAGCCATCATGCTTGTTTTTTTATTAATAACAAAAAGATATACTAATTACAAGTATATCCCTCATCTTCTAATTCTGCTTTAATAGTTTCTCTATCAGCATTAATAAGTTCCATGTCTTCTTTTTCTCCATCAGTTAAATCACTTACGTTAATACTTAAACTCATACTTAATGAATTATCATCTCTAGTAACATCCATATCCCCTATGTCTTCCATAATACTTTCAAATTCACTTCTAAATACAGCTTCAAAAAAATCTAAATATTCAGAATATTCATCATCAAGTGTTGCGATGGCATTTATATTAACAGTATCAACTTCATCACCAGAAAAACCAACCTTTATCTCAGTATAAGATTCTATCCCTTCTTCTGATTCACTCATGCTACAAGTTAATGTATTAATATTAGTATTAGTATCACCGCATCCTGTTAAAACAAATGCAAGACAAACAACTACTAAAGACATTAAAAATTTTTTCATCACTACCTCCTACCTATAATCAGTTTACTATACCTGATAAAAAAAGACAATATTTATCATCAAAAAAAGACATTTATATGTCTTAAAATTTCCAGTTTCTTATTTCTTCTAAATCTTGTCCGTATTCAGTTATATATTCAGCATGCTTCTTTAATTTATCTTCCATCTCTTTTATTATAATGTTTTTGTTTGGAATATCCAAAGATTTCACCGCATCAATAACTAAATTAAATCTATCTATTTTATTTTTAACACGCATATCAAAAGCCGTTGTAATAGTTCCTTCTTCGGTATAACCATGAACATGGATATTATGATTATGTCTGAAATACGTAAGCTCATGAATCAATGTAGGATATCCATGAAACGCAAATATTATTGGTTTATCAAGCGTAAATAAATAGTCATAAGCCTCATCTCTTAAGCCATGCGGATGGTTTGTTGTTGAATCTAATTTCATCAAATCAACAACGTTTATAAAGCGAACCTTTACCCCTGGTACGTATTCTTTTAATAATTTCGTTGCGGCGATAGCTTCTAAAGTTGGAGTATCACCACTTGCTGCTATTACAATATCAGGATGTGCATCATTACTTACAAACTCCCATATACTAATACCGTTTCTACAATGTCTTTTAGCATCATCCATGTTAAGCCATTGATATGACGGATGTTTTGATGCAATAATTACATTAACGTAATTTTTACTTCTTAAACAATGATCCATGCAAGATAACAAACAGTTAGCATCAGGAGGTAAATACATTCTTACAACATCAACCTTTTTATTAGCGATGTGATCCAAGAACCCAGGATCTTGATGAGTAAAGCCATTATGATCTTGTTGCCATACGTTTGATGCAAGCAAGAAATTAAGGGATGAAATAGGTTTTCTCCATGATATTTCATTGCATACTTTAAGCCATTTAGCATGCTGTGCAGCCATTGAATCAACAATTCTAATAAAAGCCTCGTAACTTGCAAAAAAACCATGTCTACCGGTTAATAAATACCCTTCTAGCATTCCCTCACACATATGTTCTGAAAGCATTGAATCAATTACTCTTCCATCTTTTGATAAGTATTCATCATCTTCTTTTATATCAAGTTGCCAATCTCTTTGTGTTACGTCAAAAACATCATATAATCTGTTTGACATTGTCTCATCTGGCCCAAATATTCTAAAGTTTTTATTTTGTTCATTAAGAACAAAAATATCTTTTATAAAACTACTTAAAACTAACATATCTTGTTTTTTAACAGCACCTGGATAAGAAACATCTACTTTATAATTAGCAAAATCAGGCATGATAAGTTCTTTTCTTAAAAGACCTCCGTTAGTAACAGGATTAGCACCCATTCTTTTATTTCCCTTAGGGCACATGCTTCTTACCTCTTCAATAATGGTACCGTTTTCGTCAAATAAATCCTCAGGATGATAACTTCTAAGCCAGTCTTCAAGTATTTTTATATGCCCGTCATTATCCATGCTAACTGGTACTTGATGTGCTCTAAACGTGCCTTCTATTCTTTTACCATCAACTATTTTAGGCCCTGTCCAACCTTTAGGAGTTTTTAAAATAATCATTGGCCATAAAACTTTTTCATTGGCATTCGAGTTTTTAATGTTTTTTATATCTTCAACTACTTTATCCATCGTAAGTGTCATTTTCTTATGCATCGATAAAGAATCACTACCCTCAACTAAATAAGGTTTATATCCGCATCCATAAAAGAAACAAGAAAGTTCATCATTACTCATCCTAGAAAAGATAGTTGGATTACTTATTTTATATCCATTTAAATGAAGAATAGGTAAAACAACACCATCTGTTTTTTTATTTAAGAATTTAGCTCCGTGCCAACTAGTTGCAAGAGGACCAGTTTCAGCTTCACCATCTCCAACAACACATACCGCGATTAAATCAGGATTATCAAAAACCGCTCCAAAAGCATGAGTAAGAGAATAACCAAGTTCTCCACCCTCATGGATAGAACCTGGAACTTCTGGAGCAACATGAGATGGCATTCCTCCTGGAAATGAAAAACTTTTAAATAACTTTTTCAAGCCAGCTTCATCCTCAGTTATTTCTGGATATTTTTCAGTGTAACTTCCTTCTATATAAGTATTTGCAATCATAAAGTTTCCACCGTGACCTGGACCTGATATATAAATCATGTTTAAATCATACTTGTTTATTATCCTGTTTAAATGAGTATATACAAAGTTTTGACCTGGAACCGTTCCCCAATGCCCAACTATTTTCTTTTTGATATCTTCCTTTTTAAGTGGTCTTTTTAAAAGTGGGTTATCAAGTAAATAAAGTTGACAGGCTGACAAATAATTAGCCGTTTTAAAATATGCATCCAATCTTTCTAACTCAGTCATTTTACCCCTCTATTCTATTTTTATTCTAAGGTAATTATAGCATGATAAACAAAAAAAGAAAATAGGTTTATATTTTCTTTTTAATATATTAATTTTTAATTAAAT
>CAYSJY010000045.1:0-10015 GCA_964431705.1 uncultured Muribaculaceae bacterium
TATTTCTATATTACCATAGAAAGGATTGACTTTACACAAATTTATTTACAGACTCTCTGTTTAAAATGATTTAATATTTTTTTAAAACATCTAAAACATGACTTGATGCGCCAAGTAGTTCGTATTTTTCGCAAATAGATAAATGATATTTTAAGTATATATTAAAGGTTTCATCATCCATTTTGTTAATAATTGGTCTAATATAATCACTTGGTCCATCTTGTGAAATTATTTTAATTCTCTTTAATTTACATATATTTTTTAATTCATCTATGTCTTCTAATCTTACCATGCTATATAAATCAGTTTCTTTTGGAGTTACGTGAAAATCTTTATCTACTTCATTATTTTTAATAGCATTGAGTATATTATTTTCTATAAAACCGTGTTTAATAATGGCATATTCATTCATGTAATAACTAACAAGAATATAACCATCTTTTTTTACAACTCTTTTAGCTTCCATTAAAGCTTTTATTTTATCTTCTTTATTAATTAAATGATACATTGGGCCAAATAAAAGTACCATATCAAACGAATTATCTTTAAACATAGAAAGATCAGTTGCATTACCAAGATGTGCTTTAACTTGCTTGCTTTTACTTTTCAACGTCATTAAATTATGTTTTACAAGTTCAACAGCACTAACTTCATATCCCTCATTACTTAAACTTACCGAATAAAGACCAGTTCCTGCACCAACATCTAATATTTTAGGATTATTTATTTTTCTTAAATATTTGTGAATATAGTGCATTGCAGTAGTATATTCAACAATAGTATGTCTATGATTTATTCTTTTATCTTCATTAAATTTATTATAATATTTAATTAAGTTATCAACGTTCATCATCATCACCATCAATATAATAAAACATTATGGCATTTTAATCAACATTGAAATATTTTTTATATAAGTTATAATTATTATATGGAGGTAAAAAATGTTTGACGTAAAAGGAAACAAAATTATATATATAGAAAATAATGAAGTAATAGGATATGTTTTGTTTAGTAAAAAAGATGATAAAACAATAAGTATAGATAAAGTTTTTGTAAATGAAAACAAAAGAGGAAAAGGAATTGCAAGTAAAATGTTAGAGTATACTTATGATTATTTTACTAAGAAAAATATAAAAATCATATATGAATGCTCATATTCAAATGCTTGGCATGAATCTAGGAATTAATATAAAAAACTATATAGATAATTAATTTAAAGTTATGCTTATTTTTAATTTATATAATAAAAGTAGCAAGTATAAACTTGTTATTTTTTTAATATTAATATTGTTCGTATTTAAATAATTTGTTATCATAAGTATAGTAGGAGAAATACAAAATGTTAGTTTATGTTGTTTTAATTATATTTGGTTTTATTTTATTAATAAAAGGTGCTGACTTATTCGTTGATGCATCGTCTTCTTGTGCTATAAATTTAAATGTTCCAAAGATGATAATCGCACTTACAATCGTAGCTTTTGGAACGTCTACTCCTGAACTTGCAATATCATTTCAAGCAATGGCATCAAAAACTGGTGATATAGTACTTGCCAACGTTATTGGAAGTACCGTTGTAAATACCTTACTTGCGGTTGGGATTGCTGCTTTAATAAAACCAATTAAAGTTAAAAACGAAACCGTAAAAAAAGAATTACCACTTCATTTAATTATTGTTTTATCTTTTTCAATTTTATTCCTTGATGGAATATTTGATTCTAACTTAAGCAATACCATAACAAGGAAAGATGCTATTATTCTTGTTTTAATGTTTTTAATTTTTGTTTATTACATTTTTACTAGTATTAAAAATAAAGGAGCAAATAAAGGTATAAAAAAAGAAAAACCTAAGTATAAACTAAACAAATCTATTATCTATGGTATTATTGGTATAATAATTATTTTTATTGGTAGTGACATAGCAGTCGAAGCTGCTGTTAACTTAGCAAATGAAATTGGTGTTAGTACTAAATTAATAACGATGGTTATTTTAGTTATTGCAACGTCTACTCCTGAGATTATAATGTCTATTACTTCTTCTAAGAAAGGTGAGTTTGACATGGTTTTGGGTAATATTATTGGTACTAATATTTTTAATATATGCATCGTTTTAGGTTTACCAGTTATAATATTTGGTAGTGTATCTTCTAATGGCTTTGGAATCATTGATATTTTAGTTGTCGTTATATCGGCATTATTAGTTTATGTATTTTCAATCGGAGATAAAAAGATTTCTAAAAAAGAAGGTATTGTTATGTTAGCTGTCTTCATTTTATATTATGCATATATTATTTATGAATTATAAATAGAATTGTACTTATTAATTTTAAATGCTATAATATACTTATAAGGTGGTTAACATGCAGGATAAATATTTAAGTGTAACAGCTTTAACTAGGTACATTAAATTTAAAATAGATAATGATGTTCACTTACAAGAAGTCTATTTAAAAGGTGAAATATCTAATTTTAAGGCACATACAAGGGGACATTTTTACTTTACTATTAAAGATGAAAACGCAAGAATTAGTGCAATAATGTTTAGTTATAATGCTTCTAAAATAAAGTTTATGCCAGAAGATGGAATGAAAGTTTTAGTAAAGGGTAAGGTAAGTGTTTTTGAATCAACTGGTAACTATCAAATATACGTAGAAGAAATGGACGAAGATGGTGTTGGTAATTTGTACGTTGCCTTTGAGCAATTAAAGAAAAAACTAGGAGATGAGGGATTATTTGATACAAAGTATAAAAAAGCAATTCCTAAAATACCAAATAAAGTAGGTATTATAACGGCACCTACTGGAGCAGCGATAAAAGATATTTTATCTACGATTAAAAGACGTTTTCCAATATGTAAAACAATTTTATTTCCTTGCTTGGTTCAAGGGGAACTTGCTAAAGATGACATCGTAAAAAAACTAAAACTTGCTGATGATTATGGTTTAGATGTCATCATTTTAGGACGTGGTGGTGGCTCTATTGAAGATTTATGGCCATTTAATGAAGAAATAGTTGCAAGAGCAGTATTTAATTGTAATACGCCAATTATAAGTGGGGTAGGGCATCAAATTGATTTTACAATATGTGATTTTACAGCTGACGTAAGAGCAGAGACCCCAACTGCAGCTGCAGAGCGTGCTGTTCCAATATTATCAGATTTATTAAATAATATTAATAACTATGAGATTAGGTATACAAATGCAATTAAAAGCATTTTAGATAATAATAAACTAAGATTGAATAAGTTAAAAGAAAGTTATGTTTTAAAAAATCCAATTAGCTTATATGAGATAAAAGAACAAAAATTAGATAATGTAATAGATAAATTAAATACCTATATGAATGCTATTATATACACTAGTAAATCTAAGTTTGAAATAATTAAAAATAGTATAATATTTAAAGATCCAAGTATTATATATAATGATAAAGTTGAAAAAACAAATCATTTGATTGAAAAATTAGAAATATTAAATCCTTTAAATGCTTTAAAAAGAGGATATTCTATAATTAAAAAAGATAATAAATGTATATCAAGTATTAAGGATATAAAGAAAAATGATAATATTAACATAATGATAAAAGATGGTAATATAAATGCTAAAGTAATGGAGGTAAAAAATGGCTAAAGAAGAAAAATTTGAAGAAAAATTAAATGAACTTGAAAAAATGGTAAATGAACTTGAAAGTGGTAACGTAAATTTAGATGATGCAATAAATAAATATACTGCTGCAATGAAGCTTGCTAAGGAGTGTTCGGATAAGTTAAAAACAGCTGAAGAAAACGTAAATAAAATATTAATGGAAAATGGAAAAGAAGAAGATTTTAAAGTAGAAGATTAGGAGGGAATAAAGATGACTTTAGTAATTATGGCCGCTGGAATGGGAAGCCGTTTCGGAGGATTAAAACAAGTAGAACCAGTAGGACCTAATGGGGAATTCATCTTAGATTATTCTGTTTATGATGCGATTAAAGCAGGTTATGATAAGGTTGTTTTCATAATAAAAGAAGAAAATTATGACTTGTTTAGAGATACCATAGGAAAAAGAATAGAATCTAAGATAAAAGTTGAGTATGCGTTTCAAAAAATAGAAGATGTACCAGATGGTGTTAAAGTGCCTATTGAAAGAGTAAAGCCTTGGGGAACATCACATGCTATTTTAGCAGCTAAAAAGTATGTAAATGAGCCATTTACGGTTATTAACGCAGATGATTTTTACGGATATGATCCATTTTTAAAAATAAAAAAATTCTTTGATGATAATAAAGATGAAAACTTATATGCAATGATTGGCTATAAAGTTATTAATACCATGAGTGAAAATGGTTCGGTAAAGCGTGGTATTTGTTCTAGTGATAAAGATGAATATTTAAATAATTTAATAGAATCTTCGATAGAAAAAAAAGATGGTAAAATAATTGCAACTGATTTAGAAAACGAAGAAAACGTTTTTGAAGTAGAAAAAGACTCATTAGTATCAATGAACTTCTTTGGATTTCATCCATCTATTTTTAAATACTTAGAAGAAGAAATGATAGAATTTTTTAAAAAACATGAAAATAATTTAGAAAAATGTGAATTTTTAATTCCTAATAGTGTTTTTAAAAGAATTAAAGAAAATAAAATAAAGGTAAAAATATTAAATACTAATGAAGTGTGGCATGGTGTAACATACAAAGAAGATAAAAAAGATTTAGTTGCAGCAATAAATAAAATGATAGAAGAAGGAAAATATCCTAAAAACTTATGGAACTAACTTTAAAGTTGGTTTTTTAATTGCAATAACAAATCATTTATGATAATATATCTCTGAGGTGTGGTTATGGAAAAAATAAATTACGATAATTTTAATGATTTGCAATCTAAAGAGATTAATAATTTTAATAACAAATATAAAAATATATTAAAGGATATGGGATATGATTCAATAGAAAATTTGTTATTTCACACTATAGATATTCTTAGCAAATACAGTTCAGAATTCAAATACATAAATCTTAAATTTAATAAGTATGGTAAAGAGGTTTATGAAGATTTTTTAAAAAATTTATATTTAATGATAATGGCATTTAAAATGGAAAGAAACCGTAAATTTAAAGACTATAATTGCTATAATCTTAATGACAAAAATCCTTATGATATAAAACTTTTCTTAAAAGACAATAAAAATGAATTGGAATTATTTAGGTTGACATATGATTTAAAAAACAATAAAGAAAAATTTGACTTGGTTTTTTACGATGATCAAACTAATTTTGAAATAGGTAAGGAAGAAAGAGAATTAGCTATTTTTAACAGAACTGTAAAATCACATAATTCTCGAATGAGAAACGCTTATTTATCTGGTTTTTCTGTTTCTCATAATTATTATTCGATTGAAACATTAGCTAATTTATTAGACGATAAGTACAGAAAATTTTATTCTGATGATGATAAATGTAATTTGCTTGTTAGACGAAAACAAATCATTAGAGATGCATTAATCGAATTAGATTGTTATGATACTTATGTACATGATGTTGGTATAAAATCCGAACACGAAAAAACATTAATAAAAAGTTATCCATGGCTTAACGTGTATAGTAAGACAAAATAATCCTAAATACTTTATTGGATTATTTTTCTTTACCAATTTTTATCACTAATTATTATATGTATTTTAAACATAATAATAATGTAATTCGGATTACAAAAGGAGCATAAAAATGTTTTTTAAAAAAATTAAAGGTTTTTTAGCAGTTATATTAGTTGCTACATTTATTATGCCTAATTATGTGCTTGCTTATTCTAAATATATAATAGCAGGTGGAGAAAACATTGGACTCCAAATTAATAATGATGGAATAATAATCGCGGGTTTTTATAAAGTAAATAATTCTTATCCTGGGTATGAAGCTAACTTAAATAAAGGAGATACCATTACTATGGTAAATGGCAAGAAAGTAAGTTCAATAGATGATTTTATTACTTCTATAGAAAATAGTAATAAAAAGAGTTTAAAAATAACATATGAAAGAAATAATGAGCAAATGACTACTACTTTAAGTTTAACGAATGAAGATGGTGTAATTAAAACTGGTCTTTATGTTAAAGATATGGTCTCTGGTATAGGTACACTTACATTTATCGATCCAGGGACTAAGTTATATGGCGCTTTAGGTCATGAGGTAATTGAATTGCAAACTAGCGTGATGATAGATGTAAAAGACGGAACAATATATAATTCTACCGTAACTGCAATAGAAAAGTCTGTAAGAGGAGATCCTGGTAGTAAAAGTGCAGATGTTAATTCTAATATTATATATGGTAACATAAAAGAAAATACTCAGTCAGGTATATTTGGTGAATACACCAGCAAAATCAATCAAGATAATTTATATAAAGTAGCAGGATATGATGAAATAAAAACAGGTGAAGCAAAAATAATAACAGTATTAGATGATAATTTAAAAAAAGAATATAGTATTAATATTTTAAAAGTAAATAATGATAAAAACAGTAATAAAAACATTTTATTTGAAATTACTGATGAAGTTTTATTAGAAAAAACCGGCGGTGTTATTCAAGGAATGAGTGGCTCACCAATAATTCAAGGTAACAACATAATTGGTGCAGTAACAAACGTAGTTGTTAATAATCCAGAAAAAGGTTATGGAATCCTTATAACATCAATGCTTGAAGAAGCAGAAAACTAGGAGTTTTTCCTAGTTTTTATATTTTTATGATACCATATTTATACATGATATTTTATTAAATTTAAAAATTAATGAAAACAATTTAATTAATCATCATTATTTTGTTTAAAGACTATGTAAAGACCTATTATAGCTGATATTATTGCTAAAATAGAAGTAAATGTTTGAAGTTGTAAATCTTCTTTATTAACGTTTTTTTCATCTTTGTACAAAGTATATTCTTTAATATTAGCGTATAAAAAACAAAAAGAATTAATAAATACTAATATTGATTGTAAAAAAGAGATTTCTTGTGTTTCTTTTTCGGAAAAGATATTAGTTTTTTTAATTAAAGTAAGTTTTTGATCTATGGTAAGAAAAAAAGAGATTAATATGGTTATTAAAAAACCAATGGTTGATATTAGTTTAATGTCTATAATCTTTATTTGTTCATTTAGTGTTTTGTTACTCATGTTAAATTATATTTATAAAATAAAAAAGAATGCTTATACAAAGCATTAACTAAATAGGGGAGATAAAATTGCTATAACAGCAGAACCAATCATCGCCACTAACGCAATCCAAACAAATAGTTTACCCCAATTGATTTTTATTTTAAAACGTTTTTTCTTTTTTTTATCTTTACTATTGGACATAAATTCACCTCTTATATAATTATAATATAAATATTTATTAATTTAAAGTAATATTTTTATTATTAGCTAATATAGTTTATTAAAGGAGAATATAATGTTAACAATGATAAACCATTTAGTAAAAATAATAAAAAAACGAAAAAATCTAGTAATGTTTTTATTAGTAACTTTTGTTGTAGGAGTTATTTTTGGATCATTATTTATAAACTTAATAACTGATACAGATAAAGAATTGTTAAAAGAGCAGGTTATATGTTATTTTAGCAGTATAAAAAAACTTTCCAGTGATGTTTTTGGAATAAATGTTTTTTTAAGTGAATCTTTAAATAACATATTACAATTATCAATAATATTTATTTTAGGAATTTCAATGATTGGAGCTTTAGTAGTAATACTAATATTATTTTTTAAAGGTTTTATGTTGGGAACTACTTTGTCTGTTATAATTTTAAATTATCAATTAAAAGGCGTTATTGGAGCTTTATTATATGTCTTTCCAATTATGATTATTAATGTTTTAATTTATGTATTGTTGAGTTTTTTTGCCCTTGATGCTTCTATTAAATTTATAAGAGCATTACTAAGAAAGGATAATCTTAATTTTAAAACTTTTTTAGGTAAGTATTTACTAGCATTCATAATTAGCATAATATTAATTACAATTACTTGTTTACTTGATAGTTATTTAACACCATTATTATTAAAACTATTTACTTTTATAATTTAATTTACTTTTTTGTATTTTAATTAATTTTGCGTGCATAATAACTTTTTGCTATAGCATTTTTTTGTAATCTCTTGAATTAATTTTATTTAAATCTCTAAATTCTTTTCAGGTTTAAACTAAATATCAAAATCAGTAAAACGTAAGCTTATTGACAATTTTGTAAAATAGTGTAAAATATAAGTAGAAGATGATAGAGGAGAGAATATAATGGATAAGTTAAATGAAATATTACAAGAGGTTGGCATTTCAAAAGTTAAACTAGCTAAATACTTAGGTGTATCAAGACAAATGATTTATAATTACTTAGAAATGGACGATATTACAAGATGGCCTAAAGACAAAAAAATGAAATTATTTAATTTACTTGATATAAAAGAAGCTAGTGAAATTGATAATATAAGAATAGATACTGAATTTATTAATAAAGTTGACATGGTTTTAAATGGTGACTCTTCAAACATTAACATAGCTCATTCCGATTCAATTGAATTTAAAGAATTAAAACCAAGAGAACAAGAGTTATTAAATGACATCATATTTTTAATTAAAGAACGTTTTATTGAATGTCCAAATGATTCTTATGTGACGTATAAATATTTACTTCATTTTGTTCAGGGATTAGAAAACGTAAAAGAATTAAAATATATTTTAGGATACGTAGATAAGTTATTAGGTTTTGTTAATCCTAATGAGTATGCCTTTAATGAAGATGAACAATTCGTCCTTGAAAGCATTATGCATACTGCCATGATGTTATATAGAAGCGGAGGATCTTCTAAAACCAGACTTGTTGAACAACATAAAAAGTTTGTTGAGGAAATAGAACATAAAAACGAAGAAAAGTTAAGTCGTACTGAGGAGCTAAATACCGCTAAGATACAGGCATTACATGAACTAGGATACAGCGAAGTAACTCGTGAAAACGCATCTGAAGTTCTAGCTAAAATAGCTGAAATACAATCTCGTGACGTATAAGCTATCATCTATCTTACTTCGTATAATACATATTATGTTAACATTTTATTTTTTTAACAATAGATAGTTAATTTACAGCTATCTTTTTTAGTACTTATTTATTACCTACTTTAGTTAATAGTTCAAATATGTGTTTATACACTCATTTAAAGGTCAATTTTAAAACTTTTTGTCTGTTATAAATTCTTTATCTTATAAATAATCATTTTAAAAGCTTTCTATTTACCTTTAAATATAAATTATAATGAATAATTATTAATTGTAATATTTAAAAACTTATTTTAATTAACACAAATAACCATATAAACATAATAAAAGTCCCCTACTTTTATCTTAATGAATAATAGGGGAACTTAATCTTTTTTTCTTATTAATTCAATTTTTTGTTTTCTTAATACAAGTGTTTTAAACTTATTTTTACACTTAGGACAAGTTACATATTTAAATCCTATAGAATTAGGTAAAGGAAGCCTAATAGTAGTTTTACATTTAAAGCATCTTTTATAAACATGATCTTTATCTTTATGTTTATTTTTCTTAAAGAAACTTTTTATATTATCCTTTATCTTTAAATAAGTTTTCTCTTCTTTACTTCTTTGATACTTATTTTTATAAAACATTATTGTTACTATAATAAGCTCTATAATGGTAAGAATAAATGAATTAACAAACAAATTCATAACTATAAGTATAAAATACAAATTAAATAAAAACATATATAAATGGTCTATACCATATCTATCTTTCATAAAGTTAGCTAATCGTTGTCTCAAATTAAATCACCATTATTAATTTTATTACAAATATTTAAAAATATTATCGTAAATTAATTAAAAATTATTAATTATGTACTTTTTTTCTCCTTTAATCATTTACGTATTTATTATACATTTCTTTTAAAACTTTCTTTTTTATTACTTTATCTATTCCTTTTTTACATATTTCGGTATATACTGCAATTAATAAATCTTTTATCTTATC
>CAYSJY010000046.1:0-9956 GCA_964431705.1 uncultured Muribaculaceae bacterium
AATCTAGCGCTTTTTTGGTTTTTTTGTTTCTTTTAGTGATTTTCTTAAGTCTTTTTCAGCGTCTTCATATGATTGACCTTTATATTTTGATGCAAGTTCATAAATAATATTCGGAGTAATATCATCTTTTCCTTGTAATTTCATTTCTGCCTCAAAAAGAAACATATTATTGCCATTTGGATTAATAGGAATAAAGTACCGTAGTTTAAAGGCATCTTCCATTTTCTTTTCCCATTCATCAAATCTTCCAATTAATGTTGCTTCTTTTTGTGTTAAGTATATTAAGTCTGTATTACACAATTTTTCTATGTAATTTTCATACTCTGTTTTTTTTGATTCTTTTTTTGGTCCGTTTGATTTTCCTAATTTTTTTTGATAGCGTTCATAAATTTCATTTTCATTATTTTTATTAAGGAGTCTACTCATTGCAATATCAAAGTAAAAATTAAGTGCTAACGTATCACCACTTTCTTTAGCTTCTTCCATCTTTTTCATTAAATCTGATCTTTCTTTTTTTGAAAAAGAAAAATTAGATCTTAATATCTTTGTTAATACTTCTATAAGCTTATTAGAATGAGGTGTATTTATTTTAATTAAAACATCTTTTAACTCATTTTCTTTTATCCATGTTATTTTATCAAGATTGCGTTTAAACTCTTTTAAAAAATATGGTTCATGACAATAATAGTAAGAATTCTCATCATCTTTTATTTTTAATTCTAAAGCATCTTTTTTTACATCAAGACCAAACTCGTTTTTTAAGTAATCACAAAGTGTTATTATATCTTCATCATTCAAAGTATCACAACTAGGTAAGTCGTACGCATCCTTATTTTTAAATAAAGCAATGTTTTTATCTGAATCAAATAATATAATATGTAATTTCATAATAATCATTCCCTGGGTTTATTATAGCACGTATGATGGTAAACATAAAGATTTAATTATAATTATACTATATGAATATTGACAATGTAATTTTATAATGTTATTATAATTGGCGAATTTACAGTTAAGTAATTTCTTATTTTTGTAAGTTCAAAAAAATTTGATATAGCATAATGTATGAATATGTGTTTGACTAACTGCTATAATAGTAATGAGTATTAGAGGGTGTAGATTTTCTTCTTGCACCACGCTCGGTAACGAGTTGGAGTAGGTTTATCTGAAAGAATACAAGCAGGAACTGGGAGACCTGCCTAATACTCAAAAAAAGAGTCTGTGTTCTTTAAGGGCACAGACTCTTTCTTATTTAACTTGGAGGCGATAACATAGGTAAACATAAAATTAAAGAAGTAGGAGAAATAGATATGAAATATATAAAAAAATTTGAATTACAAATTTTAAATACTAAAATAGTGCAGTCTTTAGGCTTAGTTTACCATGCAAAAAAACATTTAAAAAACTTCTGTAATTTAAAAAGTTTTAATAAAACTTTGCAAGGATTATCTAAAATAATAAAAAATCCATATTATATTTCATATGATAAAGATAAAAATTCTTTAAAGTATTATGGAAAAATAAATGAATATGTTTGTGTGATTGTTAATTTAACCAATAAAGAAAATTTCGTGTCAACGTTTTATCCAATAGGTAAAAATAAAATTGATAAAAAAATGCATAAAGAAAATGAGTGAAATATATTTGTAAAATAAAAGTTGTTTTATGTTTATTATCTATTTTATTATTATAATTTTTATTGTAATTTATAATGGCTAAAGCTAACTTAGGCCTGTAATAAGAATTAATAACTGATGTTTTAAAATAAAAACTCAAGACTGCGCAAGTTGTCCTGAGTTTATCATTTAATTTGGTGCCGGTAGTCGGGGTCGAACCGACACGGTACTAGTACCACTGGATTTTGAGTCCAGCGCGTCTACCAATTCCGCCATACCGGCATCAACAAAAAGATTATAACATATTTATTTGTTTTTTGCTATAAAGATTTATAAAAATAGTGATATAATTATATTGAGGTGGAACTATGAAGTATTATTGTATAGGAATAAAAGGTTCAGGAATGGCAACATTAGCAGAAATACTTTATGATTTAGGAAATAGTGTTTCTGGTTATGATGATTATAAACCATATAAATTCACACAAGAAGGACTTGATAAAAGGAATATAAAAATATATTATGATAACAATCATGAGATAGATAAAGATACTTTGGTTACTTACTCTAAAGCATTTAGTATGGATCATCCAGAAATTAAAAGGGTAAAAAGCTTAGGCCTTAAGATAATAGAATATAATGAGTTATTAGGTAAATTAAGTTATGAGTTTAAGACAATAGGAGTATCTGGTACACACGGAAAAACAACAACATCTACCATGTTATCTCACGTTTTATCAAGTACTAAAGGATGTAATTATTTTATTGGGGATGGTACAGGTTTTGCGAAAAAACAAAACGAGTTATTCGTATTAGAATCTTGTGAGTATAACAAACACTTTTTATCATATCATCCTTATTATGCAATCGTAACAAACATAGAGCTTGAACACACTGAGTGTTATAAGGATATAAATGAGATAATTGATACGTTTAGCACTTTTGCTAACAAAGCTAGGATAACGGTTGCTTGTGGGGATGATTTAAACGTAAGAAAAATGAATCTTGATAATAAAGTTATTTATTATGGTTTTAATAATGATAATGACGTGATTGCTAAAAACGTTGTTTTAAGTAAAGAAGGAAGTTCATTTGACGTTTATGTAGATAAAAAGTTATATGGTCATTTTGATATTCCGGTGTTTGGAGATCACATGGTGTTAAACGCTTTAGCATGCATTACGATTTGTAATTTAGAAGGTGTTAAAAAAGAAGATATTCATAATCTTTTAGAAACCTTTAGCAATGCTAAAAGAAGATTTAAAGAAAAAGTATTTGGTGATGTTGTAACAATTGATGATTATGCACATCATCCAACTGAAATTAAAGTAACGATAGAATCTGCAAGACAAAAATATCCTGATAAAGAAGTGGTTGCGGTATTTTTACCAAACACTTATTCTAGAACAAAGGCTTTATTAAAGGATTTTATAAGTGTTTTAAGCGAAGCTGATAAAGCATACGTTATGGATATTCACTGTGATAGAGAGAAAAAAGAAGATTATCCTGGTATTTCTAGTGATTTAATAATAAAGGATGTTCCTTTAGCTGATAAAATATCAATCGCAACGATAGATAAACTTTTAAAACATAAAAACGCTGTTATATGTTTTATGAGTTGTGCCAACATATATGAAATAGAAAATAAGTTTGAAGAATTACTTAAGAATAAAAAATAAAAAAATGATCACCATAATAATGGTGATTTCAGGCTGTTGACAAAGTCGGTTTTTCAAACCGGCTTTGTCATACAGCCTTTTATATTACCCACAAAAGTATAAAAAAAGAGCAATTTTAGGGATTTTCTATCTAAAATTACTCATATGCTGATATTTTTCTACCACTTTCAATTAACTAAAATATTAGTTTTTTTAAAATAGGTAGTTTGTCAACACTCTGTGATCACCATAATAATGGTGATTTTTTTATGAAAGTATTAATAACAGGGGCAGCAGGAGGAATAGGTTATTTAACCGCTCTTACTTTAGCTCAAAGAAATCATATAGTATATCTTACATGTCACACTAAAAAACAAGCTAAAGTGGTCGAAAAGAAAATTAGTGGTAAAAAGAATATAAAGGTTATAAAAATCGATATTACAAAAGAAGAAGACAGAAAAAAAGTATTAGATTTAAAAGTTGATTGCTTATATAATCACGCGGGTATTGCACTCGGTGGTAGTATAATAGAAGCAGATTTAGATGATGTTAGATATAATTTTGAAGTTAATGTCTTTTCTTCATTTAGACTTCTTCAATTGGTATTAAGACAAATGGTTGATAACAATAAGGGTAGGATAGTTGTCATGTCATCACTTGCAGGTTCTATTCCAATTCCATTTGCAGGTGTTTATTCCGCGACTAAAGCAAGCATTACATCTATTGTTAAAGCACTTCAAAAAGAGTTGTTTTTAATTAAAACAAACGTAAAAGTAGTATTAATAGAACCAGGATTGTATCACACTGGATTTAATCAATTGTTTTTGGATAATAAATATAACGACGGGAAGTATTTTAAAGACATAAAAAAAGAATTAAGAAAAATAGAACGCTTTTTGGTTAACATAGGTGAAAAAAAGAAATTAGATTCAATTGTTATAAAGATAGTAAGAGCTATTGAGGATAAAACGCCAAAAAGCACTTATAAGGCACCTTTAATGCAAAGTATGTTTGTTAGAATATACAATCTTTTTAAATCGTAAATAGTTGGTTATTTATCCACAACATAATTAAATTTACTATGTAATTTATTTCTTTTTCAGAAAGCATTCTTCCTTTAGGTATATGATGCCATTTTTCTAGACAAGAACGACAACAAGTAGCGGTTGCGTGCTGTGCGATAAATACCGGATGCCATTTCATCGGCGTTTGCTTTCCATCATTTGGTATATCTTTTGGAGCAAGTCTTTTTCTAATAAAATCATATGCATGCTCTTTTATTTTATCTAAGCCTTTTTCATTAATGTAATTTAGCATGTACGTTCTTAAATGGAAACTACTTCTAAATTTTGACTTTGATAATTTATTTAAAATAATATCATAATTCATAATTAACCTCTAAAATAATTATAATACTAAATAGAAAAAAGGAAAATATGTTTAATATAAAAATCATCTGCAATTATTATGTAGATGATTTTTAATATCATAATACTTAAAGAATATTTATTTGTTTTGTTTAAATAGTCTTTTAAAGATAAATCTAACGATTGGTGCGGCATAAAACAATTGAAAACAAAGTGCCATAGGGAAACTTAATGTTATTGCTTTTAGCCAAGTTACGATAAAGTTGTTAAGTTCAGGTTTAGAGATAAATATAGTTGCTATAAAACTCATTATAGGACACATGAACGTTACTATTACAATTGATATAGCATAGCTGATTATAATGCTTGGTGTTTTTTTAGGATCAAGCACTTTAAACGTTAGTTTATGAGCTAATTTTCCAATTAAGAAAAATTCTAAGATAATTGCAACTATCCACATAAAAGGTAATTCTTTAAAAGCTTCTATAAAAGTATAGTTATGCAATCCTCCTGTATTAATAGAAATATTATAGCAAATCATTACGTAAACCATGAAAAAAGCCATTATAATGGTATAAATAAAATCTTGAAATTTTGTTTTTGGCATGTCTTTTACTCCTTTCTAATAAATAATAAAACAACACAAATAAATGTGTTGTTCGTTAATCATTATAAAAATAATGTTCGTTTCTAATTAATACCAAAAATTTATGCAGCTTTATAAATATACCACAAATTTTAATTTTGTGTAAGTTTTTTTTTTAAAATTAATTTATTTTAGATTGTTTAGTAAAGAAAGGTCGTTTATTAGATAACAAAAAAACTAGATGATGTCATCTAGTTATGTGCTATGGTAGCGAGAGAGGGGATCGAACCCACGACCTTTCGGGTATGAACCGAATGCTCTAGCCAGCTGAGCTATCTCGCCATGAACTGCATTAATATAATATCAAGAAAATAAGCATTTATCAAGTGTTTTTAAAAAAAAAATTAATTACTTATAAAACTTTTAAAAAGATTAAGTTTTATATTGATTAAAATAGATTTAATCGTTATAATAAATAGTCAAACAAGGCTTAATTATATTGTGTATGTGTGGTGATAATAGATGAATTATGAAACAGTAACTTTAAAGACTAAACGCTTAACTTTAAAAAAAGGAGAAAAAGAAGATTTTTTGAAAGTTTATGAATATGATTTTTCAAAGTTAGAAAATATAGATAATGAAAACACTCTTGTTAAGAAAGATTTATCAAAAGTAGAAAAATTATTTAAAAATAATAATTATTATAAAAAGGCCAAAAAAGCACACGTGTTTGACTGGATGGTGTTTTTAGATAATGAAGTTATTGCAAACATTTTAGCTAGTGAATGTGATGGTAAGGGTAAAATAGTACAGTTAGAGTTTAATATGCATCCAACATACTGGCGTAATGGCTACATGACAGAAAGTTTAATTTGTGTTTTAGAATATCTTTTTTCAATAGGATATAATGAAATTATATGTTCTTATTTAGAATGTAATACAAGGGTTAAAAACTTACTTGGGAAGTTGGGGTTTAAACCGTACATGATTATAGAAGAAGACTTTAAGACGCCAAAAGGAAACTTACTTGATGAGTACAAAGTTATTATGACAAAAGAGGACTGGTTTTCTAAAACTGGCAACATAAAAATAAAATAGCACATAAAGGCTATTTTTTTGTTTCAATATGTTATAATTGTTTATGAGGAGGATTATTCAATGAAAATACTTGTTACCGGAGGCACTGGTTATATTGGTAGTCATACGTGTGTGGAGTTATTAGAATCTGGTTATGATGTTGTTATAATAGATGATTTATCTAACTCAAAAAAGGAAGTTAAAGACTATATCGAAAAAATAACTAATAAAAAAATATTTTTTTATGAAAATGATGTAAAAGATAAAGATGTTTTAAGAAAAATATTTGCTGAGCATAAAATAGATGCAATTATTCATTTTGCAGGTTATAAAGCAGTTGGAGAATCGGTTGAAAAACCCATTATGTACTACCGGAATAACGTTGATTCTACTTTATCACTTCTTGAGGTTGCTCAAGAATTTGGTGTTAAAAAAATTGTTTTTTCCTCATCCGCAACAGTTTATGGAAAGCCTAAAACGTTACCCATAAAAGAGGATTTTCCGCTTTCTACGACAAATCCATATGGAACAACAAAATTAATAATAGAGGGAATTTTAAGGGATTTATATAAATCAGATAATGATTGGAGTATTGCTATATTAAGATATTTTAATCCGATAGGTGCTCATAAATCAGGTTTAATTGGTGAAAATCCAAATGGTATTCCGAATAATTTAATGCCGTACATAATTAAGGTTGCAACAGGAGAACTTCCATATTTAAATGTTTTTGGAAATGATTATGATACTCATGATGGAACAGGCGTAAGAGATTATATACACGTGGTTGATTTAGCTAAAGGCCATGTTAAGGCAATTGAAAAAGTCATGGGAAAAACTGGTTGTGATGCTTATAACTTAGGAACGGGTAAGGGTTATAGTGTGCTAGATATAGTAAATACTTTTATTAAGGTAAACAAAGTTAACGTTCCATATAAAATAAAGGAAAGAAGAAAAGGAGATATTGATGCTTGTTATGCTGATCCAACTTATGCTTATGAAAAACTAGGTTGGAAAGCACAAAAAGATATCAATGAAATGTGCCTTGATGCATATAATTTTGTTAAGAAGGTGAAGTAATTGGAAGAAAAGTTAAAAAAGCTTTTAGAAAGACATGAATATGAAGAATTTAAAAGTGAAATAGATAAATTAGATGTTACAAAAGAGAACTATGAAAGGTATCTTACCACCATAAATGATGTTATTATAAATCAGATGACAAAAGAGCCTTTTGGAGGAGAAAAATCAAGTGAAACAAGGCTTATTAATGCTTTTGATAGTGGTAATGATGAAGATTTCTTTTTAGTTGTTTTGAAACTTAGAACTTATGTAGCAGGTGTGTTTAGAAAAAAATTAAATATAGATTACGTAGATGATAGTTTAATAAGTCGTGATATAGAAGGTTTCGAAAGTAGGTTCATGTGATGAAAAAGATAAACAACGTTCTTATATTTTTGTGTTCACTAACGTCAATTTGCGTATTTATTAAGGATTTTAATGCCGGTGTACAAGATAGATTTTTAGCAGATTTATCGATGATAGTTGTTCTTTTAATACCAAAAATTGTAAGAGCATTATTTAAAATAAAAATAAGTGATGCCTTAGAGTTTGTGTTTGTTATCTTTATGATTTTAGCACAGCTTTTAGGTAGTGTTCTTTGTTGGTATGATAGTATCTGGTGGTATGATTTATTTGCCCATTTTTTATCTGGTGTTTTAACTTCCATTTTAGCGCTTGTTATAATGAACTGGATGAAAATTAATGTTAAAAACAAATGGTTTAATGTCATTTTTATGATTGGCTTTACACTTATGGTAGCGTCTTTATGGGAGTTTGGTGAATATGCAGCGGATTTAATAATGAAAACAGATGTACAACACGTGCTTGATACTGGTGTTTCTGATACCATGGAAGATATGCTAATAGCCTTTTTCGGAAGTGTCATAACTTGTGCTTTATACTTATTTGATAACAAAAAAGAAATGATAAAAAAAATAGTTAGTAAAATAAAATGAAAACTAACTATTTTTTAATACCATAATTAAGTGTTGTAGGATCCATAAAAATACTTTGTTGTGGAGGATCATAAGTTAATACTGCAAATATCATATATATTATAATAACAAGTAAGATGGCTAAGTTTTCCATGTGTAAATCTTTAGTTATTTTTATTATTAAAATAGTAATTATTTGAGATATTATAATAACAATTAACATTAAGAATATTGTAAGTGGAAGAATTTCACCAATAACATTATAAATAGGCATATATATAACTAAGAATATTGGTATTGATAAGCTAGCTGCAATAACATTTGATATACACACGTTTTTATAAGGTAAATGTTTTACTTTTACAATTATTTTTTGAATAACTCCAGAAACCAAAATACTTCCAAATAGTATTTTCATATGTTCTGCAATACTTTCATTAACAGGTGCAATAACACTAGTTATAAAGCACGGTGCTAAATCATATAAAAAATGAAGTAAAAAACATAATAAAAAAGCAATTACAACTCCAAGTAATTTTAAATACCTAAGTTTCATAAACACACTCCTAATAAATAATATGCGTTTTACGTAATTAAATATACTTTTAAAAAGGAACATGGTATAATAAATATACTTTATTAAAAGAAGAGGTGTTTTGGTATATGAATATTAGTATTGAAAAAGAAACAAAATTAAAAAATTTAAAAGTAAGGACAAAATATGATTTTGTTGAAAATTTTCAAGAAGGTTTAGCTTGTTTTAGATTAAAATACAAGTATGGTTTATACAAGCATGGTTTTGTTGATAAAAACGGAAAAGAAGTAGTGAAAGCAAAATATGACTATGTTAGAAAATTTTATGAGGGGTTAGCTTGTTTTACATTAAACGGCAATTGGGGTTTTGTTGATAACAACGGTAAAGAAGTAATAAAAACAAAATACGATTATGTTGGAGATTTTAGTGAAGGCCTAGCTCAAGTTAAATTAAATTACAAGTATGGTTTTATTGATAAAAATGGTAAAAAAGTAATAAAAAGAAAATATGATGATGTTGGAGATTTCCATGAAGGCTTGGCTTGTTTTAAATTAGATGGCAAGTGGGGTTTTATTGATAAAAATGGAAAAAGAGTAATAAAAGCAAAATATGATATTGTTGGAGATTTTAGTGAAGGTTTAGCTTGGTTTAGATTAGATGACAAGTGTGGTTTTGTTGATAAAGACGGTAAAGAAGTAGTAGAGGCAAAATATAATGATGTTGGAAATTTTCAAGAAGGGTTAGCTCGAGTTGAATTAAATCACAAGTATGGTTTTATTGATAAAGATGGTAATGAAGTAATAAAAACAAAATATGCCCGTGTTGGAAGTTTTTATGAAGGCTTGGCTTGGTTTAGATTAAAAAACAAGTGTGGTTTTATTGATAAAAATGGTAATGAAGTAATAAAAGCAAAATATGATGATGTTGGAAATTTTCAAGAAGGGTTAGCTCGAGTTGAATTAAATCACAAGTATGGTTTTATTGATAAAAGTGGCAAAGAAGTAGTAGAGGCAAAATATGATGGTGTTGGAGATTTTAAAGAAGGCTTAGCTATAGTTGAATTATATTGGAAGTATGGTTTAATAAATAAAGGTGGAGAAGAGATAACTGATATTTGTTTTGA
>CAYSJY010000047.1:0-9896 GCA_964431705.1 uncultured Muribaculaceae bacterium
TATTGTATACTTATGCCCTCTTAGTTGTCTACTTTAAGTTTACCACTGCAAAAACACTTGACACTAGTTTTCCACAGATAAAAAAATTCTTGACCGGGGGGGTAACATGCTATTATTAACATGTAGAATAAAGAAAAAAGGAGGTTATCTACAACGTAAGTTAAGTAAGAAAGGAAAGGAATATTTATGATAACAAAAGTGTTTTGTTATAGTGATGACGTAGCTAGAAGAAAATGTGATGTAAAAAGTTCTAAAAATTATACGTTTTTATTTATATTATTTTTAATATTATCAATTTTATCGATATTTATATTTGTAATTATTTTTAATATTGTAGTTGCAATGATTATCTTTTGGTTACTACTTATAATAGCTATTTATTTTGAAGCTAAAATAATTTTAGAGATGAATGATAAGATGAGTGCTCTTGCAATAGATGAAAATGGCTCTATTTATAAAACGACGGTAATTGATAAAGGTGCTGAACTAGGGTTGTTAGGCTTATCGATAGGTAATATTTTAAAAGAAGCAACTGATAGTAATTTGGCTTATGGTACTTCATCTTTACTTGGTAGTTTTTTAATGATTAAACAAATGAATAAGGCTATTAAAGTAATGAGTGTTCCTAATAATGTTGCCAGTATGATAAATAACGCTGATAAATTAACGGGTGTTATAACTAATAAAATAACGAGAATTTATAATATTAAAAATGAAAAGAAAAAGATAGTAATTACTTGTGATTATGAGATATATAAAAAAAATAAAGTTAAATTAAAGAAAAAATTAGTAATAAAGAAAAAATATAATAACATTGAAGAAATTGAAAAAGTTTTAGGAATAAAGGAGATTTAATTATGTTTAGATGTAATAGTTGTAATGAAGTTTTTGAAAGAAATGGATATTGTCCAAAGTGTGGTGCGTTATTGCAAAATGTAAATGGTGCTTCTAATATGAATAATAATGATATTATGCAAAATGGTCATTCAAATGATTCTGGTATGAATAATGGTGCAAATAACGTAAATTTTACTACTACTAATAATGCTAGTATGAATCAAAATTTAGTTAGTGATGAAAAGCAGTTTAATAGTGTTACAAAAAATGATGATAAAAAATATGCAATAATATCTATAGTAATTGGTGTTGGAGGAATATTATTTTACTTTTTTATTGGTCTAAGTGTTTGGCTTGCTTTGGTTTTATGTTCTGTAGGGCTTAGTTTAGCTAAAAAATCAAAGCAAAGTACACCAGGGTTATCTAAAGTGGGCACCATATTTAACATATTACTTGGTGTAATAGCTATCATAATTTGGATACTATTAATAATTGCATCTTAGTTTGAAAAAGAAGGATTAGTTTTTTAATCCTTCTTTTAGCATGTTTTCAAGTTCTTTGCATTTATCTTGGTTCATATCTTTAACACCTTTTAATGGATAATCAATATTTAATTCTTCGTATTTATGAATTCCCAAAGTATGATATGGTAAAAATTCTATTTTTTCCGCGTTTTTAATAGGTTTAATAAGCTTAATTAGTTCATCAATATATTCTTTTGTATCATTTATTCCAGGAATGATTACCACGCGAAGCCAAAGTTTCTTATTTAGTTTTTCACATAACTTTATGAATTTAACAGCATTATCAAAGTTACCTTTAGTCATTTCTTTATAATTTTTTTTATTTGTACCTTTGATATCTAATAAAACAAGGTCTGTGTACTTTAACACATCTTCACAATCAAGTATGCTTCCTGCGGTATCTAAACAAGTATTAATATCATTTTGTTTACAAAGTTTCAAACATTCAAGCAAGAATTCTTTTTGCATTAAAGGCTCACCCCCAGAGAAAGTAACTCCGCCGGTTCTTTTAAAATACGGTTTATAGTTTAGTATTTTTTTTATAAGTTCTTCTGGTGTGTAGTCTTCTGCTTTACCATTAAGTTTCCATGTTTCTGGATTATGACAAAACTTACATCTTAACGGACATCCTTGCATAAATACCACGAACCTAACTCCAGGACCATCTACTAGTCCCATCGTTTCTATACTGTTAATTTTTCCTATCATTTATATCACCAAGTTAATTATATATCAATTAATTATAATATCCAATAATTTTTTATAAATAAAGTATTTATTGATGCATAAAATAATAAGATAATGAATGAATTAAAAAAGCCAAGTTCTTATTCTTGGCTTTTATTACATTTTTTCATGGAAAGTACGTGCAATTACTTCTTTTTGATGATCTTTAGATAATTTATCAAACAAAACGGCATAACCAGATACTCTAATTGTTAAAGTAGGGTACTTACCAGGATTATTCATAGCATCAATTAGTAATTCACGGTTCAGAACGTTGACGTTTATATGATGTGCTCCTTTTTCGAAATATCCATCAAGTACGTTTACTAAGTTTTCTATTTGTTCTTCTTTTGAATGACCTAATGCACTAGGAACAATAGAAAACGTATTTGAAATACCATCTTCACAGCAGTTACTATATGGCATTTTAGCAACTGAGTTAAGTGATGCTAAAGCGCCACTTGAATCTCTACTATGCATTGGGTTAGCTCCTGGAGCAAACGCAACTCCTGCTTTTCTTCCATCTGGTGTAGAACCGGTTTTTTTACCATACATAACGTTTGAGGTTATTGTTAAAACAGATAACGTGTGTTTAGCACCACGATATGTTTGGTTTTCTTTTAAGTCATTATAAAATTCTTCTAAAAGTTCCTTACCAATTAAATCTGCACGGTCATCATCATTACCATATTTAGGAAAATCTCCTTTAATTTCAAAGTCGATAGCGATTCCGTTTTCATCTCTTATTGGTTTTACTTTTGCGTATTTAATAGCAGAAAGTGAATCTATTGCAACCGAAAATCCAGCTACACCAAACGCCATTAGTCTTCCTACTTTTGTATCATGAAGAGCCATTTGACCTCTTTCATAAGCATATTTATCATGCATATAGTGAATTATATTCATTGCATCAACGTAAGTTTTAGCTATTTTTTTCATTGCTTTAGAATATGCTTTTCTAACCGTTTCATAGTCTAAATATTCATCGGTTATTTTATCTAGTCCATCAACGATTAATTCTTTTTTAACTTCGTCATATCCTCCATTAATAGAGTATAATAACGTTTTGGCTAAATTACATCTAGCTCCAAAAAACTGCATTTGTTTTCCAACGGTCATGGCAGAAACACAGCATGCAATAGCATAATCACAACCATGAGTAGGTCTCATTAACTCGTCTGATTCATATTGTATAGCATCAGTATCTATTGATACTTTAGCACAATATTTTTTAAAGTTTTCTGGCAAGTTATCGCTCCATAAAATAGTTAGGTTAGGTTCAGGAGCTGATCCTAAGTTGTATAAAGTATGTAAGTATCTAAATGAGTTTTTAGTAACAAGTGATTTACCATCTTCATTCATACCTGCGATTGATTCAGTAACCCAAGTTGGATCACCTGCGAATAACTCATTATAATCAGGTGTTCTTAAATGTCTAGCCATTCTAAGTTTCATGATAAATTGGTCAATTATTTCTTGTGCTTCACTTTCATTTAAAACACCGTTTTTTAAATCTCTTTCGAAGTAGATGTCTAAAAACGTAGACGTTCTACCCAAACTCATTGCAGCACCATTGTTTTCTTTTACGGCAGCAAGGTATCCAAAGTATAACCATTGTGTTGCTTCTTTTGCGTTTTTAGCGGGTTTAGAAATATCAAAACCATAGCTTTTAGCCATATCTTTAATTTCACCTAAAGCTTTTATTTGTTCTGATACATCTTCTCTTAAACGAATCATTTCTTCGGTTAATTCTTCTTTTTCTAAATCAATTAAATCTTTTTTCTTTTCTTCTATTAATCG
Source organism: uncultured Muribaculaceae bacterium (assembly GCA_964431705.1). Taxonomy (GTDB): domain Bacteria; phylum Bacillota_I; class Bacilli_A; order RF39; family UBA660; genus Aphodocola. Next base: position 3,888 of record CAYSJY010000047.1, read on the forward strand.
ATCTATACCATATAAGGCAATCCTTCTATAATCCCCAATTATTCTACCTCTACCGTAAGCATCTGGAAGCCCAGTTAAAAGTCCTGCGTGTCTTGCTTTTCTAATATCCGTTGTGTATGCATCAAACACACCCTCATTATGAGTTTTTCTGTACTCAAATCTTTTTTTGAATTCATCATCTAATTCATAACCATATGCTTCTAATGCTTGGTTAACCATTCTTTTTCCACCGAAAGCATTCGTTATTCTTTTTAAAGGCTCATCAGTTTGAAAACCTACGATTACTTCGTCTTCTTTAATTAAATACCCTGGCTTATAATTTTTTATTCCTGATATTGTTTTAGTATCAACATCATAAACTCCTTTTTTTATTTCAATTTTAGCCATTTCATTATACTTATCATTTAATCTTTTTGTTTTTTCAGTAGGAGGGCAAAGAAAACTTTCATCACCCTTATACTCAGTATAATTATCTAAAATAAACTGTTTTACGTTTATTTCTTTTTTCCATTTTTCTCCTTTAAATCCATTATATGTATCCATTTTTATTCCTCCTTGTTATTCGATACCATTATAACAGCAATAATAAAATAGCTTTGTTGCAACTGCAACATTGCTATTTTATTATGCATATTTTTACACTTTTTATTATTTTTATCGACTTAATTTTTTTAATCTAAAATATGATGATATATTTATAATAAACAACATTATTAAAAATATTGCAAATATAAGTAAGTAACTTATTATACTTATTTTAAAGACATAAATAAAATTGTTTAAGTCCATATGTTTAATTATGAAAAACGAAGATAAGGTTCCAAAAATCATCGCGATAACATATCCAATTATAAGTGACGTTAAGTTTTCTTTTAAAAACCGCATATTTATTTCTTTATCATAAAAACCTAGTGATTTTAAAATTAATATGTTCTTTTTTTGATGATTTATGTTCAACCAAGATAGGTAATAGATGATAATAAAAGTTAAGATTATTACCAATATCATAATGGTAAATGAAATATCATTTATTGATGATAAACTTTGTTTATAATCATCAATAACTTCGGTTTTAAAAGTTACGTCACTTACGTTATCCATGCTTAATATTTTCTCTTTTAAATTATTCATGCTAGTGAAAGATAAGTTATCACTTGTTAATAAAATGCTATTATACGTTATATCAAGCCCGGTTAATTCTTCATATAAAGAAGAGGAAAGGTAAACGTAGTTATTAATGTAATTTTTTGATATGTAACTTACTTTTACATCTAATATCGCGTTATTACTTATTCTTATTCTTACCGTATCATTTTCTTTAATACCTAATTTTTTTGCTAAAGTATTTGATATTATTACGCCATTTTCTGGTAATGATATTTCGTTATTATCGGAATCAATTAAGCCAATAAATTCTTCAAGTTCATCATTATCTTTAGGGATTATTAAATATGAAGATTCTTCAGTATCATCTTTTGATATAAAAATTTCGTTGAAATAAATTTCTTTTACCGCATTTATCTTTTTTAGATTACTCAATTTACTTACTAAATCATCTTCATCATCCGAAACATAACTAGAAAGATCTATTTTAATATCATATTTATTTATGTTATTAAATTGTTCTTTTATGGTTTTGTCAATAGAGTCTTTAAAACCAAATAAGATTAAAAGGGAAGAAATTAAAACACAAGTAACAACCGATGATGTTATAACATGACTTTTGCTAATAATTATTTTTTTAAAATTAATTTTACTTAGTATTTCAAATATTCTTTTAATTTTAATAGTAATTTTATTATCTTTTTTCTTTAATTCTTTTTTTTCTTTCTTTGTTTTTTTTCTTGGGTTGATACTAATTTTTATAACAAGTACGATTATCGTTAGCAAACAAACAAAAATGGTAGAAAACAAAACACTGAATAAAACGTATTTTATTTGAAGTGTGGTAATTATTGTTGGTATGTTATAGGTATTAGAATAAAAATAATTAATTATTAATGGAACTAATTTATAAAATGCTAAACTTCCTATTATGGTTCCAATAAGACACACAATAAAGTTATATAAAACATATTTAAACAAAATAGAAAACATATTATAACCTAAAGCTTTTAAAGTCAATATTTCATTTTTATTTTCATCAGCAATTTTAAATCCAGACGATACACAAAGCACAATGATTAAAAATAAAAATATTATTGGAATTGCATTACTCATTTCTTTAATTTTTTCCAGCTCATTTTGATAATTTAAAAAGCCATCATTTTCCAATCTGGTGCTTATTTTTAAAGTGTCATTTTTAATTTCTAAAATCTCATTTTCATAACTAGCGATTGTTTCTGTAATTTCTTCTTTTTCTTCATCTAAAGAAGAGTCGGTTGATTGATTTAGTCTATAAAGATCATTTTCTAGTTGGACAATTTGACTTTCTAAATTATTGATTAAAGATTCTTTTTTCTCATCGTTTCCATTTTCTATGGTGCTATATATATCATTAATAAAACTATTTACATAGCTTTTATAAGCGTTTCGGTAAGTATCATAATTACCTGAGTTTTCTAAAGTTATGTAAGCATAATTATAATAATTAGTCGTAAAATCACTTTCGGTTAAATACATGTAATAATAAGCATCACTACCGCTATTTAAAGCAGAGTAGTAACTACTTTTAAAAGTACCAACTATTTTAATTTTTTTAGCCCGCAAATCATCTTCATTTTCCGGTTCTAACGTTATTAAATCACCAACTTCTAAACCTGCTTCTTTCAAAAAAGACTCTTCAACTAAACCCTCGTTTACGGTTGAAGGATAATTACCACTAGTTAGTATGATTTGATTTATATAATCATCATTATCCTCACTTACGTCATCGTTTATACTATTTAATCTAATTTTATAATTATTACCATTTATACTAGCATAAACATCTAATGTTTTAGAAAGCATTACGCCTTTTACACCATCAATGTTCTTTAGTTTTTCGATATCACTTTCTAAAAAACCCGATGTTTGAGTTAATTGAATATCAAACAAATTAGTCTCGTTATAATAATTTAAAATACTTTTTTTCATGTCTTTATAGGTGCATTTTAAACCAACATAAAGACCAGAAGATATTATTACTATTAAGAGTAATAATAAGAATCTTTTTTTATTAAATCTTATTTCTCTTAATGCATCTTTTATTATGTTTATAGCTCTTACCATGAAAGATCACCTATCGCTTTAGGTTTCTTATTTATTTTAACATCGACGATCTTACCACCTTTAAAAGTTACCACTTTATTAGATAAAGGATGAAGTTTTTCATTGTTAGTTATTAAAAGAATAGTTGTATCATCTTTTTTGCTCATGCTTTTAAAGAGTTTTAATACTTGTTTTTGTCCTTTTTCCTCAAGTGTATCAAATCCATCGTCGCATAATAGTATTTTTGGTTTTTTTATAATTGCTCTTGCTATTTCGGCTTTTGTTTTTTCATCTTCGTTTAGCATATTTACTAACGTGTTTTTTTTCTTCGTTAACGCAAGTTTTTTCATAATTTGTGTTACATCGATTTTTTCTTTTGGATTTTTATAGCCTAACTCTATGTTTTCTTTTAAAGTTAAGTTTTCTAATAATCCATACTCTTTAAACACAAAACCAATTTCATATCTTCTTAGTTTAAGTAGTTTTCTTTTACTTAGCTCATTTATTTTAACATCATCAATTAAAACGTCTCCGCTAGTTACTTTATCAAGTCCACTTAATATTTTTAAAAACGTTTTCTTTCCGGATGAAGAAGGGCCCGTTAGGATTATTAATTGTCCTTTATCAGCTTCAAAATCAATCTTCTTTAATGCTTTAATTTCATTTTCATAGTTGTCATAATTTTTACATACTTTTTTAAATTCTATATAAGCCATAAAAACCCTCCTTTTCTAGTTAATATATTACAATTAGGTAATTTAAATGTCAACTTAGTTTTAAATATTATTTTATTTTTTTTAAACAGGTGTTATAATATTCTTAGAAAGTATATAAATAGGGGTGACGATATGTTAGAAAATGAATTAGAATCAATTGAAGAAGTTGAAGAAATTAACGTTGATAATGTTAGTAATACCAATCAAGAAGTTGAAAGTCAAAGTAGTGATGATAATTTACAAAACGTGGCACCAAAAGAAGATATGCCAAAAGAAGAGGCACCTATGAAAGAAGTGTATAAACCACAACCAAACGAAATAGGAATCGTACAAAACGTTGGGGTAGATAGTGTTTTAATTAAGATTACTTCTAATTTGGCTCAAGAGAAAAACTTAATAGATCATCATGTTATTTTCAAGACAAATGCAAATCAAAAAATAGTTGGAACGTTAATAAGTTTAGACCAAGACAGTGCTAAAGTAACGTTGATAGGTGAGATGCAAGGTACTAAGTTTGTTCCAGGAGTACTTACAAAGCCATCAATTGGTAACATATGTTTTGCGGCAACTGAAGAAGAAACTGGTGCGATTGTAATTGATGATCAAAAAGGAGTTTTAAAAAGGGTTTTATTAGGCACCATGCCACTTTATAATAACACCGCAGCTTACGTTCCTACCAATACGTTTTTTAGTAATCATTTTGCCATTTTTGGAAACACTGGTTCTGGTAAGTCTTGTGGGGTTGCAAGAATATTTCAAAATATTTTCTTTAACACAAACGAAGTCCCAAGAAATGCTTGCGTTTTTATCTTTGATGCTTATGGTGAATATGAAAGTGCTTTATCAATCGCTAATAGCCAAGTTAAATTTAAAAGATATTCAACCAACGTAAGGACTAATCCTGATTCTTTAATAAAATTACCTTTATGGCTTTTAGACGTTGATGATTTTGCGCTTTTACTAGAGGCTGAAGATCCAACACAATTACCAATAATAGAAAAAGCTTTAAGGTTAGTTACTGTGTTTTCTGGTAGTGAAGAAGAAACAAAAATGTATAAAAATGACATTATTGCAAAAGCAATATTAGAGGTCTTATATTCCGGTGGTAGTGCATCTCAAATACATGACCAGATTTTTGCAATATTAACATCATTTAACACGAGTGATTTAAATTTAGAAACGCCGATTGCTCAGCCTGGATACATAAGAAGTTTAAGACAATGTTTGATAATAGATAAAGAAGGTAAAATAGGGGAGATGCAACTTGTTACGGAGTTTATAAAGAAATTTATAAATGATGATTTAAAATTAGAATTACCAGATGGAACAATTCCTTTTACTTTGGAAAACTTAAGAGAGGCTTTTGAGTTTGCTTTAATATCAGAAGGTATCTTAAAAAGTGATAAATTATATGATAAAGCAAACGTACTTAAAGTAAGATTGGATTCATTAATTAAAGGGGAATACGCAGAATATTTCAAAGTGGATAAATTCATAGATAAACAAACGTTTATAAAAGAGCTAATTACGGCACCAACCGGTGGTAGGGCTCAAATAATTAACATAAACATAAGTTATCTAGATGATAGACTTGCGAAAACAATATGTAAGATATACTCAAAAATTTTATTTGATTTTACTTCTAAATTACAGCAAAGAGGTTCATTTCCAGTACATATAATACTAGAAGAAGCACATAGATACGTACAAAGAGATTCTGATACTGACGTTTTAGGATATAACATTTTTGATAGAATTGCAAAAGAAGGAAGAAAATATGGCGTTATTTTAGGACTTATTTCACAAAGACCATCAGAGATGAGTGAGACCGTATTATCACAGTGTTCTAACTTCCTAATATTTAAAATGCAACACCCAAGAGACGTACAGTTTATTAAGCAGATGGTACCTTTCATAACGGATGAAATAGTAGAGAAAATGAAAGGTTTACAACCAGGTACGTGTGTTTCGTTTGGATCTGCATTTAAACTACCGACCATCGTTAAATTAGAAATGCCACATCCACAGCCTATGAGCCAAAACGTTGATGTATCAAGATTATGGTATTAAAGATGAAAGAAGCTAAAAAGAAAGCTTCTTTTTT
>CAYSJY010000048.1:0-9236 GCA_964431705.1 uncultured Muribaculaceae bacterium
ATTTTTCCGCTAATGTTTAAATATTTTTAGGACATTTTCCTAAATTATTGACAGAAAAAGCACCATTAGTACTTATTTATTATTTTTTTAAAGTAATATATAATATTTATGTAGATATTATATCTACGTTGAACTGTAAATAATTAATGGATTAAACCCGTGTTAGCGCCATGTGCCACAAAAAAAGCAACCTATAAAGGCTGCTTTTTTTATCTATTTTTATTAACTGTAATATATTTTTGATTTCTTGCATTTATGCTTTTCTTGTTAGTATATTCTAATTTACCTTGGGTAATTAAAGGTTTTATCAAATTAGATGAAATATATTGCCTTGATTTTAAATTTAAATAATCTTTTATTTCTTTAGCGGTTTTTGGAGTTTTGCAAAACTCTAAAATTTTGTTGGATAAAACTATATGTTTGTTGTTTTGTTGTCCACTTTGTTGTCCACTTTGTTGTCCACTTTGTTGTTCACTATCTTTAAAGTCTATTATTTCATTTCTAAAAACAACTTTAAAACTATCTCTTTCTTCATAAAATTCTGGTTCTCTTAAATCATACTTTTTCATCTCACGAATCATTGTTGGAATACCAGAATGTCTGTTTTCAATAACAGAGCCTTTTTCTTCTAAAATTCTAACAATCGTTGGATTTCTCGATTCCATGGTTGTTGCAGTGCCTAATTTTTCTAATTTATTAGTTCCATAAAGAGCTCCAGGATTTATAATTTCTATCCTATCATTATACATATAAACGGATATATACGCATTTTCTGTTTGAGTACTATAATCCCTATGAATAAGGGCATTTGCAACGGCTTCTCTTAAAGCCTCGATAGGATACTCACTTCTATCGGTTCTTTCTCCATTAGAATTTATAATGATTCTTGTTCTCATGTTTCTTCTTAAAAAATTCATTGTTCCCTCAAGCATCTGTTCTATAGTGCCTTCAATACGCTTATTGTCAATAAATCTTTCACCCAACGAGCCAACATCACCTAATTCTGTCCCAGGCACAACTACACACGCTATAAATAATTGTGGATAAAATGCTTGTGGATATTCACCAAAAATTAAAGTACCAGCCAAAGTTGGATATACTTGATCATTATTAGTATCAGTAATACCACAAATTTTTAAACATTTTTCGAAAGTATTTTTTGAAAAATTTGGTTTTTCTATTTTTAAATTATTAACATATTTTTTTAATTCTTCTTCAGTTAAATCTTCAAGTGTTGCTTTTTTATTTGGTCTAGTATCTTCGAAAATATGATCATTATAACTTTGAAGCGAATATATTTCATAATCGGTCATAGGCTCGTCTCTATCTCCTATCCTAGTATATGAGCCTTTTTTTAAACCCTTAGGCTTATAATAACAAGGTTTTTTATTCTGTTGAATTTCTTCTATTTTTACTGCCAAAATATTTTTACCATCAAATTCCATAGCAAAAATGTCAGGTCTTAATGCCGGTTGCATCGAATCACTACACAAACTTGTTATTTGATTTTGTAAATCCTTTAAATCATATACTCCTTCAATTTCAAAATCCTTTTCCTCATTAATACCAAACAATATAATACCACCATACTTATTAGAAAAACTTGAAAATGTATCATAACACTTTTTAGGAAACCCTAAATGAGCAGATTTCACTTCTAATTTGTTTGTTTCAGTTTTATATTTTTTTAAATAATTTATTGCCTTAATTATTTCAAATTTCTCCATTTAATCACCACCCATTTGGCACTATTATACATTATTATTTTAAAAAAGTTGTCGATTATGCATTTAAAACAATGAACAATATATTTTTGTTAAAATTTCATTTTGTTCTATCATTCTTTTAAATACGTTTCTTCTCTTCCAAATGGTATTTTGTTTCCAATTTGGAAACTCTTTATTTAAAAACATAAACACGTCATCTATAAATTCATTTGCCAGTTTTTTATCTTTTTGATTTTTTTGTTGAATAGTATACCTAAAAAGATTTCTTATTGTCATGGCTTCTACATATTTTTTAATATCATCGTAATAATCTTGATTTTTTAATTCTTCTATTATTTCTTTAGTAATCGCTATTATATCAAATACTCTTTTATCCATGCTAGTTGTTTCGCTTTTACTTCTTACCAAATAATAGTTTAGCATTTCATCTACCATACCTATTTTTTTTGCCCTTGCAAGTGCTTTTACAACAACAATTGCATCTTCATACTTCAAGTTTTCTGGAAACCTTATGTCTTCTAATAATTCTTTTTTATATAATTTATTCCATGGAGCAAGATTAATATCAAGTAATAAATTAGGACTGTTTTTTAAATTAGTGTTTTTAAAATATGGTATTTTAAAATCTGGTTCTATCTCTATTAAATCATCTTTTTTTTCAAACATTTTATGAAACTTGCAAATAACTAAATCTAAAGCATTTTCCTTAGCTTTTTTATACATTTTGTCATACATAGTTTCATCTACAAAATCATCACTATCTATAAATGAAATATACTCCCCACTCGCTTTTTTTATTCCTAAATTTCTATTATAACCAATTCCTTTATTGGTTTTGTTGTGGAAAACTAATATGTTATTATACTTTTTTTCATATTCATCCAAAACTTTTTTAGACTCATCTGTTGAACAATCATTAATAACTATTATTTCTATATCATTAAGTGTTTGATTAACTAAACTATTTAAACATCTTTTTAAATATCTATATGTATTATAAACTGGAACAATTACTGATACTTTCTTCATCTTGCCACCTTTAAATATAAACCTAAGTTAAGTTTCATTAGTCTTTTTTTCATTCTTCTTTTATCTGTGTTAACAAGTACTCCATCAAAAACTTTTAATTTTTTTAGTTCATGAATGTATATTTTCTTTTCTTCACCTTTTAATTCTCTTGCCTTTACAATAACACAGTTAGATATATAACTTAAATAATAATCATCCATGTTGTTTTTCTTTCCAACGTTTTTAGAAACCAATCTAAGTGTTTTGTATTGTTCTAACATATCAAATGCTTTTTTTACTGTTTTTTTATAATCATCATTAGTCATTATACTACCTTTTCTAACAACGTAATGATATCCTAAATAACTTATCGATTTTACCTTTCTTGCTTTTAAAAGAACGTATGGAATAAGTCCAAAGTCCTCATGATACATTCCTTTTTTAAAATAAAAATTATTTTCTAAAAAATATTCTTTTTTAAAAGCATAACACCAAGCTGGTTCAACAAAATAATAATTTGATAAATATCTAAAAGCATCAAAGCCATTAGTTGCCTCAAATTCTTCTTCTTTACATTCTACATTTTTTATACCATCTATACTTTCCATAACAACTTGGTATCTTAAAACATCCACATCTTCTATTTCTTTTTCTATGTTTTCAAGCAAATCAGTTTCTACATAATCGTCACTATCTACAAATATTAAATAATTACCAGTCGCTACTTTTATACCACAATTTCTAGCTACACTTAATCCTTCATTTTCTTTATCAATTACAATTATGTTATTATATCTTTCTTTATAGTTATTAATTATATTAATACTATTATCTGGGGATCCATCATTTATTATTATTACCTCAAAATTTTTATATGTTTGATTTAAAATACTATCTAAACATTTATTTAAATAATCAGCCGTATTATATACTGGTACTATAAAACTATATTTATTCATATTTGCTCTCCAATACTTTTTCTATTAATTTTATTCTTTTTTTATTCAGTGCCTCGTAGTTAACTACTTCTTTTATTTGATATTTTTCATTTGATAATTCTCTAACCTTTTCAAATATACTATTTTCATTTACAACAAAGCCAAATCTATTTGGTATTGATATGTAATCATCAGATACATCTATTGTTGTAATGATTGGTTTACCAATTATAATAGCCTCATTATAAACAACCGGAAAACCCTCATATCTTGAAGTTAATATTAGATAATCACATGCCTTAATATATGGGTATGGATTTTTTTTAGCTCCAAAAAACAAAACGTTATTTAATTTTTCTTTTTTCACAATGTTTTTATACATTTTCTCATCATTTCCAGTTCCTACTATCCAAAACTCAGCCTTAACGTTATTTTTAATACATTTTTTTGCAACTTCTAGTAGTAGTGTTAATCTTTTAGACGACTCATCTAATCTTCCTACAAACAAAAATTTCTTATTTTTTGTTTTTTTAATATTTATTTTTTCATTAGATAAGGAAATAATACTATTATAATCAACCAAATTATTTATTGTGTAAGATTTATCATTTATATTAGAATATATTTTACATAAATCTTTTTTAGATTCATTACTTACAAATATTATATGATTATACTTTTTTATTTTTAAATTATCAAAAAAATTCTTTACTTTCATTTTATCTTTATTAAATGCTTCATAATAGTTACTATGAATATATAAAATTTTATTACTAGATGATGCTCTTGCAACAAAACCACAAGGACCAGAATAAGTTGCATAGCATATAGATGCATAATATCTTTTATAATTACCAATTAAAAATATCAACTTCTTAAACAAATTTATTGTTTTCCTTATCAATATATTTTTACATTTAGATACTCTATACTCTTTTATTCTTACACATTTGGGAACGTTTTTTAAATAAACACCTTTTTTTTCTTCTAAAACAAGAGTCACATTATATTTATCATAATTAAAATTCTTAAGCAAGTTTATTAAAGATGTCTCTATTCCACCAAAATCTAAGTTATATGATGAAATAAGTAAGTTTTTTTTTCTCATCTTTATCACCTATTACAATTATAATATATATTGCATTTTTTGACAAATAAAAAAGCACTTTAATAGCGCTGTCTTGATTGTAACGTTTTAATTCTGTTTATTAATTCAGTATCATCATCCGATCTAAATTTTTTACATCCAAAAACGGATATTATTGGTACACTAATACCATCATTTTCTAATCTTTTTGTTAATTCTTTATCATCAATAAGCTGATAAAACGGTTGTTTTATTTTTTCATCATATTCTTTTTTGGCGTTTTCATAATCGTTTTTTATTTCTTTATCAATTAAAACCAACTCTAAACCATCAGTTATAAAAGGATATGATTTTAATAACTTTTTTTGATCATCCTTAACCTTTGGACAGGTAAGCATATAAACACAATTACCACAAATATTTCCATAAAAACTTTCATCTGTACCATATGCTTTTTTAACGACTTTCTTCATTAACGCAGAAGGTCTTATTTTAGTACTTATATATCTTGGTAAATCTTTAGTATCTTTACTAATAAATGGATTCCCATCTAAAACTTTATATTTTCCCTTATGAACTGCTACAATTTTTATAACATATTTTTTCATGCAATAATCACTCCCATTTGTAATATATTACTCATTTTTTTAAATTTGTCAACGACTAGGCTCAATTATTATAAATAGAATAACAAGTTGATTTTTAATATTAAGTATGGTAACATATATCTCCATGAAAAGGGATGAGTTAACATGAGTGAAATAAATGAAAAAATAATAGAAATGATAAAGCAAAAAAAATCCATAGAAGAAATATCTAGCATGGTAAACTTAAGTCACAAACAACTATATAATAGAGTTTCATCACTTAATAGTAAAGGATATATAATAAACAAAGCTTATAATACCGATGGTACTTTATACTATACTTTAGATAGTGATAACTGTTATCACTTAAATAATTCATTTGAATTGTTTAACAAGCAATCAGAAGTAAAATTTTTGGTAATATCCGATCTTCATATTGGAAATATAACCAGTGACGAAGAAGCGATAAACACGATATATAATTACTGTATAAAAAATGGCATACACGTAATAATAAATTGTGGTGATATTTTAGACGGAACATTCTCTAAAACCAAACAGAAAATATCACCCGAAAATCAAGTTGAATACTTAATAAAAAATTATCCTTTTGATAAAAGTATTTATAATTTTTACACCGCTGGTGACCACGACGAATCTTTATTAAATGATAAGTATATATCGCTATTTACCATTTTAGAAAAAAGAAGACATGATATTTGCCCTCTTTCATTAAATGATACCGCATTAAAAGATAGCGTAATAAACCTAAATAACAACACAATAAAAGTATCGCACAAGGCCTCAGTATTTGAAGATAATAACATATCTAATGTAAAACTACATTTAGTCGGTCATAATCATACTTCAAAAACTATTTTTGAAGTAAACGAAACAAACCATGTTTCTCCTAGAATAATGGTACCACCTTTATCCCGGGGTAGTATTGAAGGCGAAACAAACATTCCAAGAGCAATCGAACTAAACATATATTTAGATGATAAATTACATTTTAAGCACGTTTTAAAAAGAGATCTCCTAATACTAAATGATAAAGCAATAAACGTAAGCGAAACAATTATTAATTATAACGAAAATATAATTAATGCTTTAGGATTTTATAAAAGCACAGATACGGAGTATGTAGATGATATACCAAACACTCATAATCAAACATTTAAAGATTCAGAAGAAAAAGAAATTGGTGAGTTAAGTGAGGAACAAAAGCAAAAATTAAGAGATTTCTTCGGACCTAATTTGGGTTCTAAAAAACTAGAAAGACAAATAAACAAGTTAAAAAGAAAAAGTTAAAAAGTCACTGTTTTTTCAAAATTTAGTGACTTTTTGTCTTTTTTAGACAGTTTTTTACCTATTTTTTAAGAACTTAGTACTTCATATAATTAGTACTTCATATAAAAAGATAACTATATTACTATAGCTATCATGTTATTAGAACCTTTATTTACCACTTTAGTAAGTGTTGTTTGAAGTTTATGTCTTATGTTATCTGGCATTATCGATAATTTCCCACGAATTCCTTCTTGAACAATATTATCTAAACTTCTTCCAAACATTTCACTTTTCCATACACTAGATGGATCATTTTCATATTCTTTCATTAGGTTATCAATCAACTCTTTACTTTGTGTTTCAGAACCTATTATTGGTTCAAAAGTTGATTCAACATCCACTCTTATCATGTGAATAGATGGTGCAACAGCTTTTAGTTTAACCCCATACCTTGTTCCTTGTTTTATTATTTCTGGAGTATCTAACTTCATGTCTTTAATAGTTGGAAAAGATGTTCCATATCCAGTTTGCTTAACCATTTTAATAGCTTCTTTAAACTGTGAGTATTCTTCTTTTGTTTCGTTATATTCTTGAAATAATGAAAGCAATTTAGCTTTTGAATCTATGTTTGTTCCAATTATTTCATTTAATACCTCGTTATACAAACCATCCGGTGCCTCTAAATTTATTGTTATTTCTCCATTTGCGGTATCAATATTTGATAAATATGCCTTACTTATATGATTACAACCATTAAAATGTTCTATTATTGTATCTACGTCTCTTACTTTATCAACATCAGTTACACTTTCTTTTATTTTTTCTATGTATTCTTTTTTTATTGGGTGTTTATGTGATAGGCAAGCTATCCAATCTGGCATACTTACATTTACACTTAAAACTGGAAATTCAAATAAAGCTTCTTTTAAGATACCATATATTTCTTTTTCACTCATAGCCTCAACACTAACCGGTATAACAGGTACGTCATGTTCTTCTCTTAGACTTTCGGCTAATTTTTCAGTATCGGGGTGAGTTGGATGAGCTGAGTTTAAAACAACGATAAATGGTTTGCCTATTTCTTTTAACTCACTTATTACCTGATTTTCTGCAGATACATAATCTTCTCTTTTTATCTCACCAAAGCTTCCATCAGTTGTAACTACAATTCCAATCGTAGAATGATCCCTAATTACTTTTTCGGTCCCAATTTCTGCTGCTTCAGTAAACGGAATATCCTCGTCATACCAAGGTGTTTTAACCATGCGAGGTCCATTTTCATCTTCATAACCTTTAGCAGCATCAATTACGTAACCAACGCAATCAATCAATCTTATATTAGCAGTAAAATCATCTATCTGAATAGTTGCTGCATTAGAAGGTACAAACTTAGGTTCTATCGTCATTATGGTTTTCCCTTGAGCTGTTTGTGGTATTTCATCTAAACATCTTTTTTTCTCATACTCATCTTTAATGTTTGGAACAACTAAGTTTTCAATGCACTTTTTAATAAACGTAGATTTTCCAGTTCTAACTGCACCTACTACTCCAAGATAAATGTCGCCACCGCATCTTTTGGATATATCTTTTATAATATCGTATTTGTCCATATAATCCCTACTTTCCTTTCAATCTCATTAAATACTATGAAAAAATAATACTAATATGAAAAAAAGAAGAGTTTTTTAACGTTTTCTTTGCTCTTTCTTTTCGTCTTTTTTATTAATTAATTTTTGTAAATATGCTAAAATCTCTTCATTATCCATATAATTTATCATTATATCACTTAATTCATCTTTAGTTCTTTTTCTTACGCTTCCATTTTTATTAATATATTCAAAATTAAGCTGTGGATATAACACTAAATAATCTGGACTAACTATTTCATCAAATATTTCGTCAACTGTTTTTATTTTTTCACCATCTTTTCCAGTGATAATCCTAACTAAATTATTATTAGATTCTGACCAAATTCTTCTTATCTTATTAAAATAATTATCTAAACCTTTATATCCTAAATATTCCATAAAATACTTTATCATTTCTACACTTTTTAAATGGGCATCTACTTCATAACTAATATTATAATAATTTTGTTTATAATATCTTCTGTTAGTTATGCTGTTATTTAATTTATAATCACTTATTATTTTTTCTTTTATCATGGTTACTAAATCATAGCTGACATGGCCTAATGTTATTTCTATATTTTGCATAATATGCACTAATTCATGATAATAAGTGATTAAAGGGTAAATGTATCCCTCATATAATTGTTTTATTATAAGTTCGTTAAAATTGACATTATTAATATTAAAAGCAGAGCCATTTGCACCATCAAGTTTTTTAATTATAGCATATGGAGTATACTTTTTTATACGATTATTATTAATTTGTCTCATGGATTTTTCCGCTGATCTAAGCATTAATAATTTAAAAGTATCATAACTAATAATTTTTCTATCATTTATTATAAAAGATAATATTTTAGCATCATCTAATGCTTCATCTTTAATTAAATCATTCTTTAATAAAATAGAAAATACTTCATCTTCTATTTTATCTAAATATTGGCCTTCAGTAATCTTTGCTCTTATTC
>CAYSJY010000049.1:0-9229 GCA_964431705.1 uncultured Muribaculaceae bacterium
TTTCATTAAAAACACCTCAACTTTATTTTAACATAAAAATCTTAAAATTAAGCTCTTGATACGTATTTTCCATCTTTGGTTGACACAAGTACGCTTTCACCCTCATTAATAAACAATGGTACTTTTATTGTCATTCCATTTTCTAATGTTGCATCTTTTTGAGCCCCAGACGATGTATTTCCCTTAACAGCCTGCTCGGTTGCTGATATAACGTAATCTATTTTTTCAGGTAAGTTAAGCCCGATTAATTCATCTTTATAATAAACCATATCAACACTTAAGTTTTCCTTTAAAAACTTAATATCATCACCAATTTGTTCACCTGAAAGTTCTATTTGTTCATAAGTTTTCATGTCCATAAAACTGTAATTATCTCCTGCTTGATACAAATATTGCATAGGTTTTCTTTCAATGTGAGCCTGTGCTAATTTAACACTACTGTTATATGTTTTTTCAAGCGTTGTACCAGTTCTTAAGTTCTTAAGTTTCATCTTTACAAACGCTGCCCCTTTACCTGGCTTAACGTGTGAAAAATCCATAACTTGAAATATGTTACCATCATCTTCAATGGTCATACCATTTTTAACATCATTTACGTTAAACATAAATACACTCCTTTCCTTTTCAAGCGTTAAAAAGCAAGCTTTTTTAGCTTACTTTAATTAGTCATTTTTAGTTTCTTTGTGAGCTGTATGAGTTCTACATCTTGGGCAAAATTTATTTATTTCCATACGGTCTGGATTGTTTTTCTTATTTTTTTGAACACGATAATTACGTTGATCACACTTAGTACATTTTAAAGTTACGCAAGCTCTGTTCTCGTTTTTCTTTGCCATAAATATTCCCCTCCTCCTAAGTCAACTAAGAGTATTATATCAGATTATTCATAATTTTCAAAGAAAATATTACAAATTCTTGATACAATTCTTTTATTTACAGAAGAAGTATATGAAGTTGAACCATATTTATGTGAAACGTGAGGACTAACGGCAACAATACTAATTTTAGGATCATCATAAGGAGCATATCCTATAAAAGTCTTAGTGTAGGTTTCTTTATCAACCACACCATTATTATCAGAATCATAAAAGCTTTCTGCCGTTCCAGTTTTACCTGCCGGATTTGGTGCATCACCCATGTATCCGCGTCCTAAAGAACCTTCCATTACACTTTTAAAGCCTTCTTTTACTCTTTCAAAATAAACATCATCAATATCAACACTATTTAAAATGGTCTTTTCATAACTTGATATAACACTTCCTAAATCATCTTCATTAGAAGATTCTCTTATTTCTTTTACCAAGTTTAACTTAAGCCTATCACCGTTATTTATAATGGTATTTAAATAACTAGAAAGTTGTAGAACAGAATAAGTATCATATTGTCCTATAGAAAAGTTTAAAAGAAGTCCTGCGTTTGATTCATTTCCTTTGTACCCAGTAGTTTCATTTGGTAAGTCAATTCCTGATTCTACCCCTAAACCAAGTGATTCAAATATGCTTCGGTACGTATTTAAAGCGCTATCATCTATTTTTATTGGCATATCATAATAGTAATTAACGTTCGCTACTTTAAGAGCCAACTGAAACTGATATGAATTGGAAGATAATTGTAATGCCTTAATATCATTTAATGCTCCAAGTGATGAAGACCATGAGCATTTTTGAGGGGTATTTTTAAATTTTATACATTTATCATAAATAACTTCGCCTATTTGTAAATTACCCGTTTTATAACCAACCAACATAGATGCTCCTTTAACGACTGATCCTACGGTATCACTATTAGTTAAAATACTTGTTGTGTAATCAGTAATTTTGTATCCATCTCCTGTCTTAATAATTTGTTTAGAGGCCATGGCAAGTATTTCACCAGTATTAGGATCTGTTATAACAACCGACGTATGATCATAATAATCCGTGTTAGCCTCACTCATAGCATTTATTAATTCTTCTTCAATTATTTTTTCTAACTCTTGCTGTAAGTTTATATCAATTGATAAAACAATATCATTACCTCTTGTTCCTTCTTTAACTAAGGTTTTAACACCGTTTTTTACTTCATATACAGCCTTTTCTCCTTTTAATACATCCTCATATTGTTTTTCTAAATAACTTAAACCAACACGATCGGTTAACTCATAACCCTTAGATAAATACTCGTCTTTTAATTCTTCTGGAACTCCTTGAGTAGTAGTTGATACACTTCCTAATATTTGTCTTAAAGTATCACCATAAGGATAAGTTCTTTGCCAAGAAATTGATACATCAAAACCTTTTAATTCATCTTTATTTTGTAAGATGTATGCATACTCATAATCACTTGCACCTTCTTTTATTAACTTATCATCGTATGAATAACCATTATTCATCAAATAATAAATATATGCGGCTTCTTTATCAAAATCATCATATTCTGATAAATCTTTATCAGTTATTCTTTCTATTTTTAAATCATATAAATCATCACTAGATAACTTTCTTCTTTCATATAATTCATATTCTTCATCTGTTATTTTAGAAGCTGCTTTTTCTTCATGATTTATAATCCAAAAATCTTTTAATGCATCACTGGATAACTTGGTATATGAAACTTCTAATTCTTGCGCTAATTTATATGCCATATCAATTTCATCAACGGTTGTTACACCAGATTCTTTCTTATAAGTAATTACGTTTACTCCCTCATTATCAACAATTACATTATAATTTCTATCTAGTATTCTTCCTCTTGGCGTAGACGGACCATATACGGTTTTTGTTGATAATGATTCTAGATTTTCTTTTGATGCTGATACGTTAAAAAGTTGTAAATAAGATATTCTAAATATTAAAATTAAAAATAAAATAAATACGAAAACTGAAAAAATAATAATTCTTTTATTAATCATGTCTTTTTTAAATACACTTTTCATAAATACCACCTTTTATTATTATGAGGATAAATAAAAATGGTATGCATATAATAAAATGGAGTTGAAAAAAATGTATGATGTTTTAATAAAAGAATATTTAAAAAGATTATCATTAAATGATATAGATAAATTCGCTTTAAAAAATGGTATTACTTTAAAGCCAAACGAAAATAAAATAATATATGATTTTATTATGCAAAATTGGCAGGAAGTATATAATGGAAATAGTGAAAAAAGTTTTTTAAAGCTAAAGGAAAAAGTATCTAAAGAAACATACGATGAAGTAATTAAACTGTTTAATACGTTTAAAAATAAAATTAAATAATCTTTTTTAACTTGTTTTTATACACCTAATTTTATTGTTTTAAGTACTACGCATCACCTAACACTTGTTAGGTTTTTTTATGTTAAAAAATCATTGTTTATAATAAAAACTTTTAATTTTATAAATGATAGAGTAATTATCAAAAACACAAAAATTTCATAAATCATTAATAAATATTAATACTTACAAATTTAGTTTTTGATAAAAATGTGTTATTATAAAAAAGAAAGAAGGTGCATTTATGATAAACGTTGGTGTAATAGCAGAATATAATCCTTTTCATAATGGACACTTATATCATTTAAATAAAGTAAAAGAAATGTTTCCTGATGCTTCTTTAATACTTGTTTTAATTGGTAATTTTACTCAAAGAGCAGATGCTAGCATAATAAATAAATGGGATAAAACAAAAACAGCTTTAAAATATGGATATAACTTGATTGTTGAACTTCCCTTTAACATCGCAACATCATCCGCTAGCATATATGCTAAAGGCGCTATTGATATTTTAAATAAATTAAACTGTGATTACTTGGTTTTTGGTTCTGAAACTAACGATGTTAACTTATTTAAAAAATTAGTTAACATAACCAATGATAATAAAAGATATGAAGAAAAAATTAAAAATTATTTAAAAGAAGGATATAATTATCCTAAAAGTTGTTCTCTTGCATTAAAAGATGTTTCAAAAATAATGATTGATAAGCCTAACGATGTTTTAGCACTTGAATACGTAAGAAGTATAATTAATACTAATAGTAAAATAACACCAATTAGTATAAAAAGAACAAATGATTATAATGACGTTAATATAAAATCAAAAATCACAAGTGCAACATCTATTAGAAAAAACATAAAAAATAAAAGTTTAATAAAAAAAACGTTACCTTCTTATTCTTTTAATTTAATAAAAAACATTGATGAAAATAAATATTTTATGTTTTTAAAATATAAAATTATATCAAGTGATGATTTAAATGATATATTAGACGTTGATTACGGTATATTAAGTAAACTTAAAAACGTTATTTTAGAATCTTTAGATTTAAATGATTTAATTATGAAAGTAAAATCAAAAAGATATTCATATAACAGAATTAAAAGAATGCTTCTTCACATCCTTACAAATACAAAAAAAGATTATGATACAAACATAAATTACATAAGAGTTTTAGGTTTAGATAATAAAGGAAAAGACGTATTAAAAAACGTCAAAAAAAAGATTGACGTTCCAATAATTACAAAATACAAAAAGTCGTATGATTCACTATTTAAAGATGATATAAAAGCTAGTATGTTATATTCTTTAATTTCTAATTATGATTATAAAGAAGAATATCAAAGTAGTATTAAAAAAGACTAATAACTAGGTTAGTCTTTTGCTTTAAATATTAACGTTAATATAAAACCAAACACAATTGCTGCAACTATACCAACAGAGGTTAAACTAAACATACCAGCAAGCAAACCTAATATACCTGATTCATTTGCTTTTAAAAGTGCACCATGAATTAAAGAATGTCCAAAAGAAGTTATTGGAACTGATGCCCCTGCTCCAAACCAAGATAAAAACTTATCATAAAGGCCAAAGGAATCTAAAAAAGCACCTAAAACAACAAACATACTGGTAATATGTCCTGGAGTAAGCTTAGTGTTATCTAAAATTATCTGCCCTATTAAACAAACTACTCCACAAAATAAAAACGAATATAAAAATATCATTTAATCGCCTCCAAACACACTACATGAGAAACACTTGGAATAGATAATTTTTGGTTGTTCATGGTAGGACTCATTAAGGCTCCAGTTGCAATAAGTAATACTTTTTTTAACTTTTCTTTTTTCATCTTATTTAAAATATCAGTATAACAAACAAGTGCAATACAACAAGGACCTGATCCACCAGCATTTACCTTAGTTTGTTTTTTTCTATCATAAATAATAGAGGCAGCATCCTCAAGTTTATTTTTAATATCAATTCCATAAACACTCTTAAAATACTCTATTAGTATTTGTTTACCATAAATGCCTAAATCACCAGTTAATATAAGATCATAATCCTCTGGTTTAGTATTAGTGTCTTTTAAATGATTAAATAAAACTTCAGCAGCTGATGGTGCCATAACAGAGCCCATATCATAAGGATCAGTTACACCCATATCAATTGGTACACCAATCGTTGCATTTGTAACTTTTATATCTGTTTTTTCTTTTGTTAAAATACATGATGCTGCACCCGTCACCGTAAAAGTTGATCTTAAAGGTTTAGGACATCCATATTCAACTGGGTTTCGATATTGTCTTTCTGCCGTCATGTTATGTGACGATATATTTAAAAGAGCATTTTTAACACCTTTGTTTTGAAGCATACTTGATGCTATTATAAATTCTTCACACAAGCTTGCACAAGCATTATAAACCCCTAAAAATGGTCTTTTAAACTTAACTGAAGAATAAGCATTAGCCGTTATTTGATTAAGAAGATCCGCACCAATTATAAAATCTATATCATTTATTTTATACCCCGCTTTTTTAAGTGCTATTTCACTTGCATCGTCAATCATTTTCATTTCCGCTTGTTCAAAGGTTTTTTCGTTTGCGTAATAATCATCATATGTCTTATCATAAAGTTTTCCAAAGGTTCCTTCTTTTTCGTCATAACCAGCAACAGCTGCTACGCTTTTTATATAAACATCATTAAATTTTATTGTCATATGTTAACCTTTAAAAAATAAATATCTTACTATTGCAAATAAGTAAGCTGAGGTAACCCCGTATAAAATTACGCTACCAGTAAGTTTAAAAGCATTAGCACCTATTCCAGTTACAAAACCCTCTTTTTTATAATCAAGCATTGAAGATGTCATTGCATGTGCAAAACCCGTTATCGGAACAATAAGACCTGCTTTAGCCTTACTTACCAAATTATCAAAAACACCCATTGCGGTTAAAAGTGATGCGATAAATATTAACATAACAATCATGATAGATGTTGCATCATCATGTTTAACACTAAAGTTTTCTTCTAAAACAAAAACGATTAACTCGCCTATAAAACCAATTAATCCTCCAACCAAAAAAGATATAACGCCATTTTTTAATTTGTTTTCTTTTGGAATAATATTACTTGTTAGTTTTTTGTAACTTTCTTTATCCATATAATCACCATTATTAATATGAAAAAAAGTCTGGTAACTTATACCAAACTTTTTAATTATTTTAAAAATCCTTTAATAATAATGTCTTCCGCTTCATTTTCACTTAATCCAAGAGTCATTAACTTCATTAACTGTTCACCTTGTATTTTACCAATATAAGCCTCATGAATAAGATTAGCATCTGATGTTTTTGCATAAATCTCTGGTATTGCTTTTACTTTTGCATCATCTTTTATTATGGCATCACATGAAACATGAGCATAACATTTTTTACTGCCGGTAATGTTTGATTTGAATTCTTGATATGAATTATCAGTTGCAACAGAACGAGACGTAACTTCACAAGATGCCCCATTACCTTTTAAATCAATTATGAAATCAGTTTTAGCGGTTTGATCGCCACTTGTTAAAATCTTTTCTTTAACAATAAGAGTTGCACCCTTTTCTATCTTAGCTTTCGTTTTTCTTATCGTACTTGTTACGCCTTTTATTTGAACGGTATCCATCGTCATACTAGCGTTTTTACCTAAGTTTATTTCAGTATATGGATTAAGTATCTTTTTTCCATCACCTACACCAGTTGCATAATGCTTTTCCGTATACTTAACATTTGCGTTTTCTTCTATAAAAAACCTATGAATACCATCATGCCTGCTTTCTTTATGTTTATCGTTATGAATACCACAACCTGCAAGAATTACCACGTTTGAATTTTTACCAATGTAAAAATCATTATAAACAACGTCTTTAAGCCCACTTTCAGTTAAGATAACTGGTATATGAACAACACCTAAAAGAGTGTTTTCTTTTACATAAATATCTATTCCCTTACCATCTTCTTTGGTTTTTATGTCAATATAATCATTTATCTTTCTTGTTATGGCTTTACCATTTTTTCTTACGTTGTATGCTTCGTTTTCTTTAAAGGTACTTGTATCTATTTCATCTAAAAGAATTTTATCCTTTTCGTTCACAAACACTACCTCCTTTAAGACAATTATTATAATTAAATATATCACTTAACATTTTTTCTTTAGCACCAACGTTCTTTATTTTTCCATTTACAATTAATATTATTTGATCAGCAATATTTAAAATGCGTTCTTGATGAGATATGACAATTGTTATACCACTATATGATGCCTCAATTTCCTTAAATACTTCATTTAGATTCTCAAAGCTCCATAAATCTATTCCTGCTTCAGGCTCATCAAAAATAGCCACTTTAGGATTCATTGCAATAACGCTTGCTATTTCTATTCTTTTAAGTTCACCACCGGACAACGATGCATCAATTTCTCTATCAATGTATTCTATTGCACATAATCCCACTTTAGATAAAATAGCACAAGCTTCTTGCCTTGTTAGTTTCTTTTTAGTAGCTATCTTAAGCATTTCATAAACGGTTATTCCCTTAAATTTAACAGGCTGTTGGAAGGCAAAACTAATACCAATTTTAGCTCGCTTATCAACACTCATATCAGTTATGTCTTCTCCATTAAAAATAATACGTCCAGAATCTGGTTTAACGAGCCCCATTATTATTTTAGCAAGTGTTGATTTACCACTACCATTAGGACCCGTTATTACGTAAAACTTAGTCTCATCAAGCTTTAAATTTATATTATCTAATATGTTTTTATTATCCCTTTTAAAACATATGTTTTTTAACTCTAACATAATAACTCCCTTCTAATTAAGGTTTAAAATAATCCTCAATATTAGTATACCATAATTTACATAAAAAAAAGAATAATGAAATAAATTCACTCATTCTTTTTATGTCATTTTGCTTTTCAATTTTGATAAGGCCTTTTTTTCCATCCTTGATACATACACTTGATTTACTCCTAATTCCCTAGCTATCTGGCTTTGAGTAAAATCATTATAATATCTTTTTATCAATAAGTTTTTTTCCTCATCACTTAAATATGTAAAAGCGTCTTTTAAATCAAGCATTTGTTCATTTGTTACGTTTTGTTTAACAGCAGTTATATCAAAAAGAGTAACTTTTTTTTCATCATCATTTATCTGTTCATCTAAACTTTTAATTTTTTGACAGGCCTGCAAGGCACTTATTACTTTTTCTTCTTTTACTTCTAACATTAAAGCAATATCATGAATACTTGGTTTATAACCTCTTACCTCAAAATGTTTATCAATGTATTCATTTATTTTCTTACCTAACCTTGCTAAATCTTTACTTACTTTTATGCTTTTATTTTCTCTTACATAATTACTTACCTTACCTATTATATAACTATAAGCATAAGTAGAAAATTTTACTCCCATAGATTTATCAAAGTTTTTATATGCATCAATTAACCCCATTTTACCCTCTTGATACAAATCTTCTTTATCAACATAATTACTATATTTGGCACAAACACTATAAACTAATTTACTGTTTTGTTTAATTACCTCATCTAGTTCGTAAGAATAATCAGTCATTATATCACAACCCTTTCAAAAACCTTTAGTTCGTTTTCTAAGTTGACAAGTTTTTTAAGTTCTTTTAACTCTCCTCCAAATAAGAAGAATTCACCAGATGTTTTTTTTAATATTTTTCTTAATCCCTTAATTTCTTTTATCCCATCATCTGTTATGCTACTTAAATTTTCAACATTTAAAACAACGTATTTTATCCCTGTTTGAACAATCACCTCCTTAACTTCTTTTTTAAACGTATCTAAAGATTTATTATTAAAGCTGCCATATAATCTTACGAAAAGTACTCCTTTTCTAAATTCCATTAATACTTTTAACAACTTAATTCCTCCTACAAGATAATTTAAACACTTTTAAAGCATAAAAAAAAGAGCTTCGACATAA
>CAYSJY010000050.1:0-9081 GCA_964431705.1 uncultured Muribaculaceae bacterium
ACAACCGTTAAAATTACGTTACCAATAAAAAAAACATCTGCTAGTCAGTAGATGTTTTATTTAATCTATATAAATACATTGTTGGATGATTAAATAACCTTGCATTTATTTTGCTTGTACCAATTCCAGGATTAATAAATAGTTCTGTTTCTCCAACTATTTGATAATTTTTATTATATTCGCTATTTATGAATAAGTCTTTTATTTTTATTATGTTTATTTGACCATTATGCGTGTGACCGGCGATTGCCATGTCAAAATTATATTCCAATACATCATCTAAATCATTAGGGTTATGAAGAACAAGTATTTTAAAATCCGGCGTATTTTCTGTACTATCAAAATATTCCTCACAAGACGTTTTATCAATTATTAATATCGGAGTAGTATTATCAGCATAAATTATTTGTGGATTATTCTCCAAATTGGTAAAACCTGATAAATTTAAAATTGAAGTAGCTTCATCAGAATCTTCTTCACCAGTTACGTAATATTTTCCCATTTCAGCTTCAATTTCGCTTAGATTATTTATTAAAAAATCTTTTTCTTCTGTTGTTAATTTATGAGTTTCATTTATTAAATCACCAGTAAAGATTACTATGTCTGGTTTTGTTTCATTTGCTTTTTCAACCAATTTTTCAATCATACTATCCGTTACGCTTGACCCGTAATGAATATCTGAGATTTGAAGTATTTTAAAGCCATGCATAGCATCTGATATTTTATCCGTTTCAACTTTAAACTCTCTTATGAATATTCCTTTAGTACCAATGAAAAATGAATATAACACCACTAAGATAATTAAAATTAATAATTTTACCTGCCATTTCAATTTTCTTTTTTTCTTAACCTTCTTTTTTTCTTCTTTTACATCACTTTTTTCAACTTTTTCAACTTTCTCATTTTTTTTCATGTTTTAACTCCCAATTATCTGTACTAAAACTAAAATAGTATTATGAATCATGTGTATGATTATTGGTAACGTTACGTTCTTGCTTTTACTAAGTAAAAACGCAAAGCAACATCCCATTGCACCATATGGAATTATGTATAAAAAATCAAGTATGCTATTATAACTTCCTAGTACGTGTAAAAGTCCAAACAAAATACCACTTATGGCTATAAATAACCATTTCTTTTTAATAAATCCATTCAAAGATATTCTAAAAACCATTTCTTCAAATATTGGTGCTATAATCGAACACGTAAATAACATATAAAGAGGTGCTATTTGAATACTTTGCCTAACTAGTGCTTCATTTTCTGATACACCTTGACTTGTTATAAGACCTATTACAACAGAAGAAAGCGACATAATTAAACAACCAACTATCCAGCAATTAAGTGATAAAGTAGCTCTGTCAATAAAGTTTTTTTTCAAATCTTTAAGACCATTTATTATTTCTTTTTTAAACATTAAAATAATTATTATGATGTATATTAAATCCGTAAAAGCAAATAAAAAAATTCTTGGTGTTCTTGAAATACTATAAATATCAATACCTAATGATAATAAAAGAGAGATTATAAAATTTGTTTGATATAATAAATAAAGTAATATAACAATTAAAAATTTAGCATGTCTCTTAAGCCAATTCTTTATTTTTTCTTCTAATTTATCTATTATGCTATCTTGCATTTATGATTCACCTCTAATTCAGATTATATCAAAAATAAAAGAATTATAAAATATTTATATTGAATTATGTAAAATTGGCATAAAATAAATTTTAAGTATAATAAGTTTCAACAAAAAAAGTGGGGCTTTTTATGAGTGATGTAGAAAAAGATTTAAAAGCTGCAAAAATAATCTTAGGTAATGATAATGAAACTGATGAAATTGATATGTCTTTTTATAAAAGAATATATCCATGGACGAATGAAAATATTGAAGATGTTATTAATTATTTAGATTTAAATAAAAAAATTCGCTGATCTGGTGATCATGCGATATATGCTTGTTTAGCGGGGAGCAAATTAATAGATAGCGTTGATATTAATCCACTTGCCAAATATTATTCTGCACTTAAAGTTGCAATGATTAGAACATATAATATAAAAACTTTAAAAAGAAAGACGAATATAAGAAAATTAAAAAATTTAAAAAGTTCTCCTTTTGTCAATAGAATTGATACGTTTGAATTAACTGATTGTTTAACAGATGAAGAATTGTTTTTTTTGGAATGGTTTAATCGATAAAAAGGGTTTTTTTGATAATAATATTTTTAGATGGGATTGCTTTTATTTTAAGGATTGTATTGCACATTACATAAAGGATGTTGAATTATTTAAAAAGTTAAAATCAAATTTAAATACCTGTAAAATAAGTTATCATGACATGGATATATCAGATAAAATGGTAAAATTACCTAATAAATATGATTATGTTTTTTTTATCAAATGTTTTAGAACATTTATATTCTGATTATGATAGGCATAATGCTGTTGAAAACTGTGAGTCTATGTTAAACGACAATGGTAAAATAATAGCTTATAGGTTAAATAAATTGTCTGATGAGTTTTTAAAAAATTATGGTTTTGATGTTGCTGTTGGAAATGCACTTGTTTTATCTAAAAAATAATTATTATGATGTATATTAAATCCGTAAAAGCAAATAAAAAAATTCTTGGTGTTCTTGAAATACTATAAATATCAATACCTAATGATAATAAAAGAGAGATTATAAAATTTGATTGATATAGTAAATAAAGTAATATAACAATTAAAAATTTAGTATGTTTCTTAAACTAATTCTTTATTTTTTCGTCTAATTTATCTATTATGCTATCTTGCATTTATAGTTCACTTCTTTAGGTGATATTTTATCTTATAACTATGACATATTCATGTGTTAATTTATTTATTTTTTTATGACATTTTCATAAGTCATTGACACCTTATGGAATTCCTTTAAAAAAATTTATTGATCAAGATAAAATTTTAATGAAAGACTTACCAGAAACGGTAGAAAAATTATTCAATCAGATGAATATGCTAAGGTAAAATGGCTTTATAGAAAAAAATATAATGGTACTGTTCTTGATATGGATTTATAATTTAATAAAATAAATAAAAAAATATTGAAATATTATAATATTATGTTATAATACATGTAGCAGCAAAGAGTAGGGCAAAAAAAGTCCTGCTCTTTATATTTGAAGGAGGTATTAAAAATGGATGAGAAAGTAAAAAAGCTAATTGAACAGCCACTTAGTGAAAAAAACATTAAACTTTGTGATGTTAATTACGTACTTGAGGGTAACACTTATTTTCTTAGAATAACAATTGATAAGGAACCTTTCGTAGACGTTGACACATGTGTTTTAGCAACAGAAATAATAAATCCATTAATTGATACTCTTGAAGATGAATTTGATGATTCATACGTTCTTGATGTATGTTCACAAGAAAAAGGAGATAAATAAAATGAATAGTAAAGAATTTGTAAAAGCATTAAAAGATATTTGTAAAGAAAAACAAATAAGTGAAGACGTTATCTTTGATGGTATGACAACTGCTCTTGAAAAAGCATATGCTAAAGATACCGGGCTTCCAAACATAAGAATTGAAATTAATAAAGATACCGGAGAAATAAAAGGTTATTCATATCAAAAGGTAGTTGATGAATATACTGATGATGAGGATGATGGTACGGTAGAAATATTACTTGAGGATGCTAAAAAAATAGTACCTGATATAAATGTTGGAGAAACACTTGAAGAAGAGGTTTCTTTAAAGGATTTCGGGCGTGTTGCAACAATGACCGCTAAGCAAATCCTGGTTCAAAAAGTAAGAGAAGCTGAAAGACAAAGTATCATGAATGAATTTGAAAATAAAGAAGGTGAACTTCTTGTTGGTACATTATCAAGGGAGGATGCTAAAAACTATTATGTAGACCTAGGAAGAATGCATGGTGTTTTACCTAAACATGAATTAATCGATGGAGAAGAACTTAAAATGGGTTCACAAGTTAAGGTTTACGTAACTAAAATTGATGATACTGGTAAAAGTCCTTTAATTTTACTTTCAAGAAGCCATTATGGCTTTGTTAAAAGGCTTTT
Organism: uncultured Muribaculaceae bacterium; assembly: GCA_964431705.1. Classification (GTDB taxonomy): domain Bacteria; phylum Bacillota_I; class Bacilli_A; order RF39; family UBA660; genus Aphodocola. The sequence continues at coordinate 4,063 of CAYSJY010000050.1, forward strand.
AGAAAGTGAAATCCCTGAATTAAATGATGGTACGGTAATTTTATACAGTGTTGCAAGAGATGCTGGTTCAAGAAGCAAAATCGCGGTTTATTCAGAAGACGAAAAAGTAGATGCTATAGGAGCTTGTATTGGTGAAAAAGGTTCTAGAATAAACAGAATAACCGAAGAGTTAAATGGTGAGAAAATAGACATTGTAAAATATGATAAAAATCCTATAACGTTTATTAAAAACGCTTTATCACCAGCACGTGATATTGATATATACGTAACTAACGAAAAGAAAAAAGAAGCTTTAGCAATTGCGGAAGGTGATAATTTATCACTTGCGATTGGTAAAAAAGGTCAAAACGTTAAATTAGCTTCTCGTCTTACTCATTACCGAATAGACGTTAAGAATAATGAACAAGTAAAAGAAGAAGGAATTGACCTTTCAGAAGCTTTACATTAGAAAGTGGTGATTTATTATGAAACAAAAAAAGATTCCTATGCGAACTTGCGTTGTTACTAAAGAAAAATATCCTAAAAAAGAACTAATAAGAGTTGTTAGAGATAATTTAGGTAACGTATCAGTTGATTTAACTGGTAAACAAAACGGAAGAGGAGCATACTTAAAAAGAGATTTAGAAGTAGTTGCTTTAGCTAGAAAAACGAAAGCTTTAGAAAAGTATTTAGAAGTTTTAGTCCCAGAAGAGGTGTATGAACAGTTAGAAAACATAATCAGTAAATAAAAGAAGGGAGCTGATGACTTATGATGAGTGTTTTAGAATATGCTTTAGATATGAACAAAGAAGAAAAAGAAGTGTTGAATGCATGTGAAAAATTAGGTATAAAAGTATCTTCAAAAGATGACATTTTATCAGATGATGCAATCGTTGAACTTGATAATTTTTTTGCTAATAACACAGATGAAAATAATTCTTCACAAATCAATGATAACGAAGAAATAATAAAAAAAATAGAAGAAGATGATTATTATGATGAGGTCGTTGATACTTTAATTGATAAAAAAGATGCTATTTATAATAGTGAACCAAAGGCTAAGAAAAAGAAAAACAAAAAAAATAGCAAGTTAAACGATATAAAAGAAGAAAAGAAAAACATGTACAAGAACAAAGAAAAATTGGTTTCTAATAAAACCAAAAAAGATGAAGATGTTGTTTTGTATAAAGAAGGAATGCACTTAAAAGATTTAGCAAACCTTCTTGGTGTTAATGTAAGTGAAGTTATTAAAAAACTAATGGGTTTGGGTGTTATGGCAAGTATTAACACAAGCTTAAGTTTTGATGATGCAGCTGTTTTAGCGTTGGAATATAATAAAACATTAAAGAAAGAAGAAGCATTAGATATTTCTAATTTTGAAGTATTTGAAGTAAATGATGATCCAGCAGATTTAGAGTCAAGACCTCCTGTTGTAACCATTATGGGTCACGTTGATCATGGTAAAACATCACTTTTGGATGCCATTAGAAAAAGTAGTGTGGTAGAAGGTGAATACGGTGGAATAACCCAACATATAGGAGCTTATCAAGTTACTTATAATAATAAAAAGATAACATTTATTGATACTCCTGGTCATGCAGCTTTTACTGAGATGAGAGCTCGTGGGGCTTCAATTACCGACATAGTAATCATTATAGTTGCTGCAGATGACGGAGTTATGCCACAAACGGTCGAAGCAATTGATCATGCTAAGGCTGCTAAGGTTCCAATTATAGTAGCTATAAATAAAATTGATAAACAAGGAGCTGATCCTGAAAAGATTAAAAGACAAATGAGTGAGTATGGTCTTACACCTGATTCTTGGGGAGGAGATACTTTATTTGTTCCTATTTCTGCAAAAACTCATGAAGGAATAGATAAGTTATTAGAAAACATACTTTTAATTGCGGATTTACAAGACTTAAAAGCAAATCAAAAACGTTATGCAATAGGAACGGTGATTGAATCAAAATTGGATAAGAACGTTGGTTCTATAGTTACCTTGCTTGTTCAAAATGGAACTTTAAGACTTGCTGATCCAATAGTAGTAGGTGAATACTATGGAAAAATAAGATCTCTTAAAAATGACTTGGGTGAAGAATTAACCTGTGCTTTGCCTTCTACTCCTGTTTCAATAACCGGAATAAATGGTGTTCCATCATCAGGTGATAAATTTATGGCATTTGAATCTGAAAAACAAGCACATTCTATAGCTGAACAGCGTATGAGAATGGCTAAGTCAAAAAATAACACTACTAAAACTAACTTGAGTCTAGATGATTTATTTAATAAAATTTCAGATGGTTTAAAAGAAATTAACATCGTTTTGAAAACTGATGTAAAGGGAAGTGAAGAAGCTGTTAAAAACGCACTTTTAAAAATAAAAGTTGAAAATTGTCTTTTAAACGTAATAAGAAGTGGTGTTGGAGCAATTACTGAAAGTGATATCGTTTTAGCTAATGCATCAAACGCGATAATAATTGGATTTAACGTAAGGCCAACTGGTAAAATAATGGATTATGCAAAAGAGCAGGGTGTTGATATAAGACTTCATAACATAATTTATAAAGTTGTAGAAGAAATGGAATTAGCAATGAAAGGAATGCTTGATCCTGAATATGAAGAAAAAAAGATGGGGCAAGCTGAAATAAGAAAAATTTATAAATTTTCAAAAATTGGTAATATTGCTGGATGTTATGTATTAGATGGAGTAATAAAAATAGGTGCTAAAACACGACTTATAAGAGATGGTGTGGTTGTGTATGATGGTGTAATAAAATCTCTTCAAAGAGAAAAAGAACAAGCAAAAGAAGTGAAAACTGGATATGAATGTGGTGTTACTTTAGAAAACTTTGGAGATATTAAAGTTGGTGATGTAATAGAAGCGTATGAATTAGTTGAGATAAAGGTGTAATTATGAGTATTAAGACAAAAAGAATTGCAAACTTATTAATGATAGAAATAAGTGATATCCTTCAAAATGAGGTAAATGATAATGATATACGTTTTGTAACGATTACCGACTGTAAGGTTGATGCCGATTTAACATTAGCACAAGTTTATTGTACTGTTTTAGATGAATCTAAAAAAGATAAGTGCATTCATGATTTAAATGAAGCTAAAGGTTTTATAAAAACAGAGTTAGCAAAAAGAAAATTAGAAATAAGAAGAATACCAGATCTTAGATTTATATATGATGAATCAACGTTATATGCATCTAGAATTGAAAAAATAATTAATGAAATTAATGAATAAGATAGTTTTTTCTATCTTTTTTTATTTTTTTGTAGAAATGTAAAAGAAAAAGATGTATAATCATATTATAGATGCTAATCCGAGGTGATAATATGATTAACTTAATAAAAAGGGAAAATTTAAATCTTGGTATATTAGAATCTGACTTTGATATTTTTGCTGACATAGTTAATACCTTTTCTTCAGAAAACATAAAAGCAGATTGTTTGGCGGACATAGATGATTACATAATACCAGCATATTTTAAGAACAAACTTACAATCGTAATTCAGACTAATGGTATGCTAGTTGGTTATGTGACTTTTGAATTCAAAAACAAAAATAATTTTTCTGTTGTTGAAATAAATAAGTTATATGTTTTAAATGAATTTAAAAATAAAAACATGGAAGGATTGTTAGTTGAAGCAGTTATTTATGTAGCGGGTGAAGTTGGTTCGAAAAACGTTTACGTAACCGTTGATGAACATGATTTTGAAGGTCTTAACGTTTACAAATCTCTAGGGTTTTATGAAATCGGAATAAACGAAACTGGAAGTTTACTTAGCGTTAATGTTGTAGCGGCGGTATCATCACGTGGTTTAAATGATAAGTTTAGGGATATCCCAAAAGATGCAATTGATTATAAAACGTTAAAGATAATAAAAAAAATAGCACAAGGTAGATCAGGAAACATTTACTTAACGGATGATGGAAGGATACTTAAAATGTTTACTTCAACTTCATTTACGTACATAAAGGATCGGGAAGAGACTTTAAGATATATTAAAAATTTAGATATACAAGAAATAGTAAAGCCGAAAAATTTAGTGTATTATGATGGGGTTTTTATTGGTTATATAATGGAGTATTTGCCTGATGGAGAAGATTTGTGTTTAAAAAGTAAAAGTTATAGTTTTGAACAGAAAATAGATAAAATAAAAGCTATTGAAGAGGTTATGAGAAAGCTTCATAAAGAGCAAGTATATATATGTGATTTAAATCCTGATAACATATTTTTTGATAGTAGCGGGAAAGTAAAAATAATTGATTGTGATGCTTTTGTAATAAAGAAAAACGTTATTAATAATGAGGTTGTTCAAAAATATCGTGATCCAATTTATAAAATAGTATCTGAAAAGACCGACTTATATGCTTTTACGGTTACCATCTTACAGTTTTTAATAGATGAAAAAATAGATGATGATGCTAGCTTTAACGATGTTGAGAAAATATATAACAAAAATAAAAATAAACTACCGGTTAGTTTTAAAAATTATTTTGATAGCATCTTTAAAACTGATAGTCGTTATTACTTATCTGAATCTTATGAAAGATACCTTCATAGTATGTATGATGCGGAAGATACGTCTCAATTTGCTACTAGAAGTGGTAAGATAAGTGTTATAATTTTATCTTTGATAATAGTTGTAATAGCAATAATTGGCTTTTTGGTTTTTAAGTTTAGATAAAAATATGTTAGTGAAAGTAGCCAGTTAAGGCTATTTTTAATTTTGAGTTCAGCTAAAATTTAAAAAATAAAAAACATATAATAGTGTGGGAAACTAATCTACGTTTTTTGGTTAAAAAATAAGGAAAATACATCCAAAATTTAGTATCGTTTAATCATTAGATAAAAATTTAAATAAATAAAAATAAAAAAAGGTATTTTCATGACTAATTATATTATAAATCTATATTAAGTGAAAAGAAATTAATAAATTTTCCAGAAAAACCAAAGCTCAAATTTTGATGTATGTCAATAATTTAGGAAAATGTCCTAAAAATATTTAAACATTAGCGGAAAAA
>CAYSJY010000051.1:0-4406 GCA_964431705.1 uncultured Muribaculaceae bacterium
ATTATATTCTACAAAACATTCAAAACTAACAAATTTTAATTTTTTTTAAATTTTACCATTCTATCCAATTTCCAGCTGCTTTTAACTCACTTATGATTTCTTGATGTTCTTCATATGTGCTAGCAAAATGAGTTTTACCAGATGAATCTGCTACAAAATAATAATAATCACTATCAGTTGGATAAAGCGTTGCAGCTAAAGAAACCTCGGAAAAATTTGAAATTGGTCCGACAGGTAATTTACCATTCATATTTGGACCCCTTGTATTATAAGCATTATAAGTATTTATCTCACTTGTAGTTAAATCTCGTTCTCCAATATCAATTTGAAAAGCATAATAAGTGGTAACATCACTACCTAAAGACATACCAGCATTTAATCTGTTATAAAAAACTCCAGCGATTAATTTTCTATCTTCTTCATAAATTCCTTCTTGTTCTACCATTGATGCTAAGGTAACAATTTCATGAATACTATAACTACTACTATCAATAGCAGATTTATATTTACTTAATATCTCATCTTCCTCATCTAGCATTGTTTTTATTATGTCACTTGCAGTTACGTTCGTTGTAAAAGTATAAGTTTCAGGAAATAAATATCCTTCTAAAGGATAGTATATATCCTCATTTTTAATATCTTCCGTTAAAAACCAATACTCACTAATAAGTTCGTCTATGTAATCTTCATCTTCTAAAAGAGATAAAAACTCACTTTCAGTAACATTTGTATTACTAGCTATTTCACTTGCAATATCACGAATGGTTTGACCTTCTTTAAAAGTTATAGTAATACCATTTTCTTTATAATATTCACCAGTAAGTAATGATACTATATCTTTTAATGAATAACTTTTATCTAATTTATAAATACCTGCTTTATAAGTATTAACACCATTTAATCTAACATAAACCTTATATGCAAAAACACTTCTAATAATCCCGTTTTCTTTTAAAGTAGTACCAACCTGATCAACGGTTTGACCATCTTCAATGGTAAATTCTATTACCTCACTTTTAGATTGTGGGGCACTAAACAAAAAATTTAATGCAATAACAAACACAACTATTAAAATAATTAAAGCCACTATCAACCTAAGAAGTATTCTAACCCATTTTTTTAATTTTCTTTTTTTCTTCTTTGGTTTTTCATCAAAATTTAACTCTTCTATATTTTCCATGTTACAACCTCTTTATTCATCTTTTAATTGGCTTGAAACGTAAGATACAATCATATCTAACTTATCAACTAAAGTTCCTCCACCTTGAGCAAAAACCTTGCTTCCTCCACCGGAACCTTCAGCTATTTTACTTGCGTTTTTAACCAAGTATGATGCATCTACATTATCTTTTATGTTATCATTTACTTTACAAACAAAATTTAATGAGTTACTAGTTTTATTAACCAAAAAGACAACACCATTATTTAATTTAGGCATAATATTTTGAGCTAAAGCTTTTAAAATGACAATGCTTTTATCATCAAAAATCTTAAGTAAAAATTCACCATATGCACCATCTTTTTTATCACTTAAATAAGTATTTGCGTTAGAAATTTCTTTTGATATAAGTTTTTCCTCATATTGTTTTTCTAAAGTAGCAACTTGTTTCCTTAAAGTTTCAACTTCCTTTTTATTTTCTAAGACATCTTTATAACACTTAGGTCTATCATTTGAAATATTAGTATCAAACGATATATCAATATTATTTTCTTTAGCTTTTTCAATTACCTTCTTAGCCTTTTTAAGAAGTAAAATCATCTCATCATTATATGGTTTTATCATCTTAAATAATTCACTTTCTAAATTAGTATCACAAACAGCTTCAATACGGTAAACATTAAGTCCTTTAGACTCAATTAGTTTTATTGCAAAACTTCTTATGTTACCTGTGTTCGTAACATGAGTTCCTCCACATAACTCAATTGATGGACCAAATTTAACCACTCTTACAACATCACCGTATTTTTCATTAAAAACCGCTTCAGCACCCAACTTAATAGCAGCATCTTTATTCATTTCCTTTATTTCACATGGATAGCAAGCATCAATCATATCATTAACTTTTTTTTCTACTTTTATAATATCTTCATCAGATATGTTACCAGTGTAATTAAAATCAAATCTTAGCGTTGATCCATCTAAATAGCTACCAGCTTGATGAATGTTACTATCTAAAACTTCTTTTAAAGCCCAATTAAGAAGATGAGTTGCCGAATGATCTTGAGAGATTGCAAAACGTCTTTCTTCATCAACCTTTAAATGCACGGTATCGCCAACTTTTATCTTACCCTCAATCATCCTTACATAGTGCATCGCCTGTCCATTTGGAGCTTTTTTAGTTTTCAAAACCTCGGCTTTCATATCATTACCGGTAATGAAACCAATATCACCTTCTTGACCTCCCATTTCAGCATAAAAAGGTGTTTTGTCAGTAATTATGATACCCTCTAAATAAATATCTGATGTATTTGCGTTATTATCACCAACAAAAATAACATTACCAGAACACTCTAAAGTATCATAACCAACAAATAAACTTTTTTCAGTTAAATTTATAACATCACTTTGTACGTTCATTCCAGAATTATTTTTATTAGCTTCCTTAGCCTTTTTTCTTTGTTCTTGCATACATTTATCAAACTCTTCTTTATTAATTTCAATGTTTTTTTCCATTAAAATCTCTTGTGTTAATTCATAAGGAAAACCATAAGTATCATACAATTTAAAAACGTCTTTCCCCGTTATTTTATTACCACTTTCAATTAATTCATTAAGCCTTTTTTCTCCAGATGATAACGTTTTTAAAAAAGATATTTCCTCAGCCTTTATTAAATCATCCACCTTATTTTTATTATCTAATAAATATGGATAAGCATCTTTCATAATTTCAATTACACTATCGGTTAATTTATACATAAATGGTTCATATATTCCTAAAGTTCTACCAAAACGTGATGCACGTCTTAAAATACGTCTTAAAACATATCCACGTCCCTCATTAGAAAACGAAGCCCCATCTGAAAGTGCAAAAGTAAGTGTTTTTATATTATCCGCAATCGCTCTAAAAGATCTTTGATCAGTATATTTTTTATTAGATATTTCTTCTAACTTCTTTATTATTGGTTTAAAAAGATCAGTATCATAATTGGTTTTACCATTTTGAAGAACACATACTAATCTTTCAAGTCCCATACCAGTATCTATGTTCTTATGAGGAAGCTCCGGAAAATCTTTTCTAGATAAACCATCAATATGATTATACTGAGAAAAAACGTTGTTCCAAATTTCTATATATCTATCATTATCGATGTTTTTTCTAATTAATTCAGGACCCCTTTTATCATAATCTTCACCACGATCAAAGAAAATCTCAGAATCAGGACCACAAGGACCTGGGCCTATATCCCAAAAATTATCATCATTTTTAATTATGTGAGTAGGATCAACTCCCAATTCTAACCATCTTTTATACGCCGCATCATCATCTGTATAAACAGTTACGTATAACTTTTCTTTATCTATGCCATACCAATTTGGACTAGTAAGAAGTTCCCATGCATACGCTAAAGCCTCATTTCTAAAATAATCTCCAATAGAAAAATTACCAAGCATTTCAAAAAAGGTATGATGATAAGTATCACCAACATTTTCAATATCATTAGTACGAATACACTTTTGAGAATTAGCCAATCTCTTTTTAGGAGGTTTTTCTCTACCATCAAAATATTTCTTAAGTGGAGCAACACCAGCGTTAATCCATAAAATAGATGGATCATCATTAGGAATTAAAGAAGCTGATGGAACAATTAAATGACCCTTACTTTCAAAATAATCTAAAAACATTTGTCTAATTTCATTACTGGTTAATTTTTTCATTATAACACCTCATTTATTAGTTTAATAACTTTTTCATTCAAATCTTCAATTGTACCTTCATTTACTAACTCATAATCATAATCATGATAACCCTCTAACGCCGTTTCAGTTAAATGCTTTTTTTCTTTTTCATTTAAGTTATTATCAAAATTTGGTCTTTTAACATTTATTCTAATAACGTTTTTAAAATTTTTATAAATAGAATCTATTTCTTCTGGAAGCCTTGCATCACTAATCGTTATAACATCACAATAATAAGAATAAACCATTATATCTCCTATTATTCTTTTTATAAAAAACATATTATCTATCTTTTCCCTTATAATACTAGTTCCAATTTCTTGTAAAAGACTTCTTGGTTTAGTATCTTCCTTTCCATTCCAACCAGATATTACTTTTGCATACATCTTAATATAAAGACAACACTGCCTTCAGTCAGCAAGAATCTCTTTGTGGAAGATCTGGGTTCACAGCTACAGCTTTGTGCTAGGCTCAAGCATTGCTAACATTAATGACTTTCATGAGCAGT
>CAYSJY010000051.1:4416-9032 GCA_964431705.1 uncultured Muribaculaceae bacterium
AATATAAGAAGAAAATTGCAAATTAACCGTGGTTAACTCCTTTAACTTTGCATAATTATTAATAAGTTCACAAGTAGTATCTTTTCCAGCATTAGCCTTGCCAGACACGATGAATATTACTGGATCTTTCTTTTTTAATTTCATTTTACTATCCTCCTATAAAAAAGATACCACGACCAGTCGTTAGGAACGAACTTGTCCGTGGTACCATCCTATTTTTTTCTTAATTTTGATAACGGTAAAAACCGGTGATTATTAATCACTTTCCGAAAATAGCTTCAAATTAAGTGTTTTGTTATTTTCCACCAACCAATAACTCTCTTTAAAAACAAACATAATTTTACTTATTTTTCATCAACAATTTAAATACGTTAATATTATATCAAAACGTATTTAAATGTGCAAGAATTAATAACCACATTCAACTGAATATTCTGTATATAATACAATTACATCAGACGTGTTACCAGCTGTTGATGTATATTGAAATGAATGCATTGTAAAGTTAACAGTACCAGAAGAAACAGCAGCTTTTTTCATATCATTTGTATAATAATAATTCTTAAATGTACTCTGATCTACATAACTAGTATAGGATGCATAAGAACCGGATGTTAAGTGGTTTAACCCAGAGACTGAACTCTCGTCATCAAACCAAAAAATTTCTTTTTCGGTTGATTTTGTGGAATAGCCATCACTTGCGGCTTTAACATAAAAGTATCTGTAATAATCACCTACGTATTTGCAAGATCTACCGTAATAATAAGTTACATTTGACGTACTGCTATTAGAAGCACAACCAGTCGTACTACTACTACTTCCCCTTCTACAATATCCACTTTCTCCAGAATTATACTTAATTGCAGTGAGTGAACTACTACTCGTCGCACTAGCAAATACTAAACCTTTTGCTTTTCCTTTATTTGCACCAGAAGTATAATAAGCGGAGCCTTTATTAGTATTACTGGAATCAAACGTAAGTGTTACACTTTTTTCTAATTTTACAGTATTATTACAACTACTGGTGTTTCCTGCTTCATCCATTACATAGCCATACCATTTTTGCCCTGACGTTGATGTATCTTCTTCTTGAGCAGTTTTAGAAACACCATTGTAATCTGTCTTATTAGATGTTGTTAAACCAATACTACCTTCTTGTTTGACTACTCCGCTGCTATAGTTATTTTTTGTGGAATCACTATAGCTTAATGAAACAGTTACATTTTTTTCTACATACCAACCTGTTTTTTCACCGTTTATTTCACCTTCAGTTCCGCTAAAAGAAACAGTACAACTTGGAACCACAGTATCTTTTGCATACTCGGTGTTTTCTTTACTACTTTTTCCGTTCTTTCCTGTTAAGGTAACCTCTAATTCATACTCCCCATCATCTTCTAACGCTATGCAATAACTGTCTTTTCCTGATGCAACAGCGTTTGTTAATGTTGTAGTCCCTAATTTTACATTATATGACTGAATACTCGAAGGTGAAGTTGGTGTTATTTTAACGTATAATATGCCGTTCGTTGTGTTTGATTTGTTATAATATCCATTTGTTGTTGAAGCTTCTGTTGTACAACTAGAGTTTTTATAAAATTTCAATTCAAACTCTGGTGCAGATGATTCCGCTAACTTTATACTTAATGAGTAAGTTGTATCACAACTTTTATCTTCATCATCATTAATTGTTGTTTCATCTAATGATGCCGTCAATACTCCATTTGTTTTTGTTATATTAACTACCGTACAACTTGATAATGCTTCTCCTGTTCTTGGGTCTGTTACACTGCTTAAGTACCCTAGTGATACTAATTTTCCTAGTGATATCTTTCCCTCAATTTCATCGTCATCATCAAGTCCTTCAAATAAGTATTCATTCGTTGTCAAATACTCTTCTGCTGCTGTTTCAATTTCTTGTTTTACGTAGCTCCATGATTCACTTTTTTTAGAATTACTTATGTTAGTAAAACTTACTATTGCGATTACTAGTATTGATATCATTAATGCTATTACAACAATTAGTTCTACTAAAGTGAATCCATTCTTTTGCTTCATAAATCCTCCTTTTTATTCCTTTTTTATTCCTTTTTATTACTTTTTATTTTCTTTTCTCATAAGAGGAAATAATACAACGTCTCTTACTGATTGTTCATCGTAAAGTAACATCATTAATCTATCTATACCAAAACCTAAACCTGAAATAGGAGGCATTCCTTGTTCCATTGATAATAAGTAGTCTTCATCTAAATCCATTGTCTCATCGTCACCTTGTTTTTTTGCTTCTAGTTGGTCTTCAAAGGCTTTTCTTTGTTCTATTGGATTAACTAGTTCTGAGTATGCATTACATAATTCTGTTTTGCACACAACGATTTGAAATACGTCAACCCTTTTATCATCAGCATCACATCTTCTTGCTAATGGCTTTAAAACAGCAGGATAATTATATATTATCGTTGGTTCTATTATGTTTTCCCTTATTTTCTTTTTATATATAAAATCTATTATTTGACCAATTGATTTATAATCTTCTAAATCATCATAAGTAAACATACCACTGTCAGTAATTTTCTTTTTTAAAACAGCAGGATCTTTTATTTCTAAGGCATCAAAACCTAATATTTTTTCTAATTCTTTACAATAGTCTAATCGTTTCCATTCTTCTTTAGAAAAATCAAGCTCTACCCCTTGATAAGTTATTTTTCTACTACCTTTTAGTTCATCCAATAAAAACTTTATAAAATCAGTAAAAAACTTTATGTTATCTTCATATTTCCAATATGAAACATACCATTCTACTTGGGTAAATTCTTGTAAATGTTGAGTATCCATTCCTTCGTTTCTAAAACACTTAGCAACCTCATAAACACGGTCAAATCCTCCAGCAATACATTGTTTTAAATATGTTTCAGGTGCTATTCTTAAGTTACAATCTATGTCCAACGCGTTATGATGTGTATAAAAAGGTTTTGCCGAAGCTCCTGATACCGCAGTTTGTAAAATAGGTGTTTCTACTTCTAAAAAACCATGATTTTGCAAGTATTTATGAATGAATGCATATAACTTACTTCTTCCTAAAAAAACCTCTCTTGTTTTTTCATTCATAATTAAATCAACGTATCTTTGTCTATATTTTGCTTCCGTATCTACAAGCCCATGAAACTTTTCAGGTAATGGTCTTAAAGCCTTGCCTAGAAAAGTAAAACTTTCAACCCTTAACGTTTTTTCACCAGTTTGAGTTGTAAATATCTCCCCTTCAGCACCTATAAAATCACCCGAATCAATTTGTTTTTTGAAAAAACTATAATTTTCTTCTCCTAAAAGATCAATTTTAAACTCAAGTTGCATATCCCCTTGTAAATCACGTATTTTAGCAAAACTCAATTTTCCCATCTTTCTCATAAAGGTAAGTCTACCAGCTATTTTAACATCCTTTACCCCATCTTCTAAGTTTTTAGCTTCACTTAAAGTATGAGTTCTATTGAAACTATCAGGATAAGGATTACAAACCTTTTTTATTTCTTCTAATTTTCCTCTTCTTACTTTTTCTTGATCAGTTAACTCTCTCATGCAATTCACTCCTCATGTTCTAATAATAATATATTTTTTTTAAAATATCAATAATTTTAACTACTTGGTGTACACTCATAGCCTTGAGCCTCAAAAGTAGAAATTAAATCTTCATATGTGGTTGATGAATCAAACTTAAAATAACTAAGTGGCATCAAATCTTGATTTATTTCGTCTACCTCGTCAAAGTTAATTAACGTAAAATCTAAATATCCATTTACTTTAAAAGTATCCTCACTAACTTCATAAACGTATGTAAATCCATCCATCCCATTTGAATTTATGATAACTGATAATTTATTTTCTTTAACATAATCAATTTGATCCAAATATTCATCAGCAAGCGCAGTGTAAGAGTAAGAAGAATATACGTACGTAATTGAGTTATTAACATAAGTTATTTTATACTCATCCGTGTACTCATAACCATCATCTGTTGCACTTTCATAGCAAGTAGTTACTTTTTCTTTACTAGAATTATAATTTACGATTAAGAAAGTGCCAAATCCTAGTATCAAAATAACAAATAAAAACAAAATAATAATTCTTTTTTTACTTATGTTGATTTGTTTTTTATCAGTAACTTTTTTTCTTCTTTTTTCTTTATTTTTCTTTTTATGTTTTTTATTGTTATAAGTTGTCAATTTATCTAAGTTAGCATCTATTTCTTTTTCTAAAACGTTATCATGATTATCTTGTTCAATACTTTGATTAATTAAAGGATAATCATTTTTTGGAGAATTAACATACACGTTATCATTCTTTTTTTCTGGCTCATTAAATGGGTCTTTATCAATGTATTTTTTAATTTCATTATTCTTATTATAAGTTTTATCTTCACTTTTTTGAGCCATTTTTATTTCTATTTCATCATCACCAAAAATATCATCCAAGGCTTTTTTTAAGTCATTATCTTTATTATCCATTATACTCTTCCTCATTTTATATAAGTATAACACAACAAAATCATTTCGTAAATAAAAAGCACTAAGTGCTGTAATTAATTTATGATAATGTCATAGTATAAATAACTTTTGAAAATGTCATAG
>CAYSJY010000052.1:0-8743 GCA_964431705.1 uncultured Muribaculaceae bacterium
TAGGTTACTAAAACGTATGAACATTCAGAATTGCAAAAACCATCGTATTAGCATAGCAAAAATTCTTAGGTTACTAAAACTACAATTGCTGTGTATATCCCAATTCTTCAGTATTAGCATAGCAAAAATTCTTAGGTTACTAAAACACTCTTACAAATTCATTATCTAAATTTTCAGTATTAGCATAGCAAAAATTCTTAGGTTACTAAAACAACCCTCTTTCACAAATATTATTATATACTGTATTAGCATAGCAAAAATTCTTAGGTTACTAAAACTACATATCGCCTATTTGTCTTTTGAATTTTGTATTAGCATAGCAAAAATTCTTAGGTTACTAAAACATATTTTTCAAATAAGTTCTATCATCTTTGGTATTAGCATAGCAAAAATTCTTAGGTTACTAAAACTAAAAGACTTTTTTTTCAAATAATATTTACGTATTAGCATAGCAAAAATTCTTAGGTTACTAAAACTTTCATCTCCAATTATTTCTTTATATTTTGGTATTAGCATAGCAAAAATTCTTAGGTTACTAAAACCTAATTCTTTTATATTCAAAATACCATATGGTATTAGCATAGCAAAAATTCTTAGGTTACTAAAACTTAACAACCGTATAAGTTATGCTTGTTGAAGTATTAGCATAGCAAAAATTCTTAGGTTACTAAAACCGCTTGTCATATGCTTAAGTTTCTTTTTTCGTATTAGCATAGCAAAAATTCTTAGGTTACTAAAACCTTGAAATTCTGCTAGCTCCGCATTTAAATGTATTAGCATAGCAAAAATTCTTAGGTTACTAAAACGGAAATGGGGACTGGGAAAACAAGAGTGGCGTATTAGCATAGCAAAAATTCTTAGGTTACTAAAACTTTTCAACACCATATGATAAATACATTTCTGTATTAGCATAGCAAAAATTCTTAGGTTACTAAAACCATTTTTTAATGGTTTATATAAAGATTGAGTATTAGCATAGCAAAAATTCTTAGGTTACTAAAACAGTCAAAATTGATACTAGAATATACAATCTGTATTAGCATAGCAAAAATTCTTAGGTTACTAAAACCTCAAACTGATTATACCACAACAGTATGAAAATAACAAATATTAAGTTAGATAATAGTTTTAAATTCAATTATTTTAGAATCATTTTTACCATTTATATAATTTACTATAATCTTTTTCAATTCATTTTCGTTTTTGATAAATATATTCATTTTATCAATTAAATGATATTGTGTAACATCACTAAAAATATCAAAAACATAATTATTTACTAACAAATAATCATTTAAATTTTTAACTTTATGTTTTGTGTTAGTATTTATCAAAATAATAGAATTTTTTATATTTAATGATAATATTTCATTTAATAAATACTCATCTAAATAACAATCTATTAATAAAAATATAGGTTTATCATTTAAATCTATTATATTTTGAATTAATCTTAATTGTAAAATAATAATATCATGATATTCCAAATCGTAAATTGATATTTCATCATTATTTTCATTAAACATTCCAACGTTTAATAATTTAATTAACTCTTTATTATTAATTTCATCAAATGAGAAATCTAGAATTTTATCATTATAATTAATGTTAAGATTATCTTTAACAAAATTATCATTTAATGATTCAAGTATTATTTTTAATGTATTTAACTCTTCTAAATAGTCGATGTTTTGTAATTTTAACTCAAGATATTTTTTAATAAGTGCTTTTGAGTTTAATTTCAACTCTTCTTCAACGTTAAAACTTGAATCTATTTTTAAAAATAAAAAATCATTTTTATTTAACAAATCACCTTCTAAAAAAACATCATTACTTAATTCATCATCATTTTTTGTTTTAAAATATTTTTCTATTATATTAAATATCTTATATTTTTTTATATAATTATCACCAAATAAAATTTTATAATTATTAATTGCAAAAGATATTTCTTCATTATCTATATATAATTTAATTTCTCTCATAGTAATATAAATGGATCAATGGTGATTTTTTCTTCTTGCTTACTTTTACCTCCTACTAATATTTCCATACTTGAATACTGTTTTTCTGTTAACATCATTATTCTTATTGAACCTTTTTTAGGTAAATCCATTTTTAAAGATGAAATATGCTTTGTTGCGGCATCCCTATTATTAAACATTTTAGAATAAACAGAAAATTGAAGCATTATATATCCCTTTTCAATCAACTTTTTTCTAAATAAAGAATACTCATAACGGTCTTTTTTAGTAATTACTGGTAAATCAAAAAATACTAAAACTCTCATAAACTCATATATCATATATATTTACTTCTGGAAAATAAATATTGTTATAGCTACCAGTATTTAAAGCGTTTAAAATGTTATCTACATATGTATTTATTACATTGCTAATAGATTGCTTTTTGCCTTTGTATAATATTTTTCTTGTTAAACTAGAAACAATTTTCAATCTTATATCTCTCGTAAAAAATTGTTCATTTAAAAAATTCTTATAAACATAATTATCAATTATAGGTCTAAAAACTTCTATTATGTCATCAGCTAGATTAAAATCATTAAATTGCCCTTTATGAAAAATACCTATATGTGGATTTAATCCTTTTGCGACAAGGGTTCTTGCAATCATACTTCTTATAATGCTATATCCGTAGTTTAAACATGCATTAATAACATTTTCATCTTCTCTTAAAAAATCATTTCCAAAAAGTTCTTTAAAATATAATTTAGCAGACAATCCTTCTCTATTTGTTGCATCTGATATCTCAATTTCATTTAAATAATCAGATAGTTTATTAATAACATTAATCGATTTATTATTCTCTTTTAAAACTTTCATTTGATTAATTATTTTACCTCTAACTATAATTTGCCAAACCTTATTTATATTTTTATCTTTCCAAGACAATTGTTCCTTCAAAATTAACGAAGCTTGATAATTGCCTGAATAAGGATAAATAATTGTATTAGGCAAGTGCTTCATATCGCACAATACAACGTTTATTTTATAATTCATACATTTATTAAGTAAATTAACTGATAAAGTGGTTTTGTAATTATCTATAATAATTGAATTTATGTCTCCTAAAGGAATTGTTGTATCATCATTTCCTTTAGTAACTTTAAGATTATCTAAGTGTAAACTAAGATAATCCGCTTCTTCTATGTATACAATTCTCCAACTCATAATATAAACAAAAAGAGACTCAAATGAGTCTCGATTTCGGCATAAAGCCTTGTTTTAATAGCTCCTAAGAACTTTTGCTATGCTGTGTTTTTATCAAACACAACTAGATTATAACATTTATAACTCAAATTTGCAATACTCATTTTTAACTTTATACATATTTCCTAATATGTCAGTGGCTCTTTTTTCTATTAATCTTAATTTTTTTCCAATAGTAATAGAATCACGCGTCTCACCTTTTAGTGTTTGTTTATTATTCGCGTTTTTATATTCTATAGTATTATAATTATAGTTTGTTCCGATAAACCTAACAACATATCCTTTTGAGTTTCCCTCTTCATTTGGATCGTTATTCATCTCATAATAAAACAAATCATTTTTATATAGCGAGAACAAAAACTTAGCATTATCACTTATGTTTCTTCTTTTCTTTTCTTCATTGTACCAATTTTCATCTATGAAATATTTATCATTTTTTCTTTTTATGTTGTCATGACATACTCTTAAAAATTTATATAAGCCATCTTCTTGGTAAAAATCAAGTCTGTAAAGTGTTTTAGATAATAAAACCACTCTTTTATCTTTTATATTATATTTGTTTGAAATATCAACATTCGTACCAAGTGTTTTGTTTAAGTATTTTACTTGTTTAATAATTGGGCCTTTACCATTTTTACATTTTTTTCTTATGTAATCTTTAGTTTCATTATAAAAAGCTAAGAATGGGTTTTCTTCTTCCGGATATGAATTTACAACATTTAATAAAATTTTATATGTATCTGGATCATTTTTATACATTAATAATGAAGTTCCTTTGCCATCTTTTATTCTTTTAGCTAATACTTTGCCATCAGAATCATAGATGTTTTTATATTTTCCAACTATGTATTCTTCATCATTTACTTTTCTTGTTGAATAGATTGTCTGATCAGTCATTTGTCTATTTGGCTTAGAATCTATTTTGTGGGAATATTTGGTCTTTAAACAGCGTAATCCATCGATAAATTTAAGGTAGTTTGAATCAAAATAATCTTTTTCATTTTCTAAAGTAATCAATTCCCCTGTTGTTGCATCAAAATTTTCTCCGCCCTCACGAACAACATTTAAAACATTATCATAAAGTTTCATGCATTTAACTCCTGCTATTATAAGGGCGTCAACTGCATGGTGTTTATAATCTTCACTTCTATCTTTATTAATAATAGATTTTTTTCTAAAAGCGCTCGTTATAGCACCTCTTAAGGTATATATTTTTGTATTTTTCTTATTAGCTTTAAAATAATTATTTAACGTGTTTAATATAACTCTTGATGCATACTGAGTATCTACTAAGTTTCTATTTATGAATTCTTTTTTATTTTCAAATTTGCTTAAATCTTTTTCATATAATAAATATGCTTTTTTCTTTTTTGGTAAATCAAGTGATAATACCAAACTTTTGAAAGTCTCATAATTTATTAGTCCCTCGCCACTTTTAAAATATGCATAAGGGGTTCTTTGACCTTTATCGTGATTAGATTTATGTGTAACTAATACTTTATTGTTTAGTGAATCATCAAATGATATAGAAATAGGTATAATATGATCTATTTCATACATATATGGGTCATTAATTAAATCATCTAAATTTATTGGCGTATTAGTATATAAACATTTACCGTTTTGTTGTTCATACAATCTTATTTTCAGCTTTGTTTCAGCATTTATTTCTCTATTTCCAACTAATTCTTTTATATGATCGTTTATTTTTTTATTTTTAGCTTGTTGTTTTTTTATTCTATTTTTTTCATCTTCACCATTTTTATCTCGAGGCATTTCTATTACAATAGAATCTAAATCACCATGTTTTTTTATTACTGCTTCCACTATTTTTAACGCTTCTTTTTGACTTCGTTTTGCAACACTAGAAAGTATTGCATCACTATCAAATGGTATATTATTTCCTATATATTTTTCTAAATTTTTAGAAAAATATCCATTCATTTGAAAAATCTGCATTTGATTATATTCTGTTTCTAATAAGTCTGGAATCACTTCATTCATCACTTTTAAAGAAAGCGAATGATAACCAGATATCCCTGTTATTTTAGCAAATGCTTTAGCTTCATCCTCTTTAAGATTTAAATCTAATAATGATTCTACCCTCTCATCATATCCTTTTTTATTTGTTAGTGTTTCAATTACCTTATCAATCAAATTTTTATCATTAGTAAGTTCCGGATCAAGTCCATTATCTTTTATTGCTTTTAATATTTTTTTATAACCATTAAATTCAGTTATAATTGGATTGTCTTTAGTATCTTTTCTAAGGCCATTCATTGTTCCTTTATCAACACCAAAATATTTTTCTAGCTGCTTAATAGTTATATTACCTTTTTTATTTATATAATCATTTATAATTTTTTCTTTATCTTCTTTAGTAATGTGTTCACCATTTATTTTTAAATTATTTAAATCATTTAATATGTTGAATAAATCAGCTGTATAACACATTTTAGGAGCTCTTAATTCTTCTGGATAAATAGAACAATGACCACGCATTTTCTCTATCATATCTACGTGAACTAACTTACCGTCTTCCATATAAAATTGACCATATATTGTAGGTGATTTTTCACTTCCCGGACCATCATAATATTCTCTTTTTGATTTTATAATTTCAATAATTTTGTTTTGTAAATCTTCAGAGATATTTTGATTTTTAAATATTTGATTTAATTCTTTTATATAATCACTCGTATTAAATCGATTATTTTCACCACGTAATTTTCCTTCACTTAATCTTTGTAGCTGAACTTCACAAACGAATTTATCATTTAATAGTTTATTATTTTCACTTAATATTTTTTTAGTTGATAAGCCTTCTTTTGATTCAGCATCATCAACTGAAGCAACACCAGTTATCCCTCTTTTTTTAGCAATATTTAAAATAGCAGTTGCAAGCTCTTCATTTGAAAGTTTATTATTAAGCCCTTTTACTCTTATTTTATAAGGATTATCGAGCATTTCAAAATCTTCATTAATAATTTTATTTTCTATTAATAATTCTTTAATCCTTTGTATACGATGCTTTCTTCGCCTTAATAATCTTCTTGAAGAGCGATGAGTTCTTCTATCTTCATTTAAAGAAGAAGAACCTTCTGCAAATAGTCTCACGCCTGAATCAATAACTTCATAGCTATCCTTATCAATTACTCCCCATCCTACCGATGCTATTCCAACATCTAAACCTAATACTAACTTCATACTTCCTTAATCCTTTCTTAAAAAATCTGTAATATTAACTTAATTATATCATACTTAGCTGTAATTTACTTAAAATAAAAGCACCTTACTCGGTGCTGTTTTTATCATTTTATAGAAATATAATAACTTATGTTGAATTATTAATAAGCAATGTTATTAAATCGGTATAGTTAATACCTGCATCTTCTATTAGCTTTGGATACATACTTATAAATGTAAAACCAGGTAGTGTATTTACCTCATTTATATATACTTTTTCATTTTCTTCATCATAGAAAAAATCTATTCTTGAGTAACCTCTTAACCCTAGTTCTTTGAATATTTTTAAAGCATGTTCTTTTATCTCATTTACTATGTTTTCCGGTAGATCACCCGGAATTGTTGTATAAGATGAATCACTTATGTATTTTGCATCATAATCATAAAATTCACTATTAGATCTTATCTCTCCTGGTCTTGAACATAAAACATTATTTTTGTTTTCTAATACTGCTACTTCAAGTTCTCTTGCTTTAATAAACTTTTCAATTATTACGTTATCATCATAACATTTAGCTTCCTTAATGGCTTTTATAAGTTCTTTTTTATTAGAGGCCTTATTAATACCGATTGATGAACCTCCATTTGATGGTTTAACAATCACTGGGAACTCTATTTTATCAATAATATCACTTACTTTATCGTTTTCCTTTAAAATAACGTATGGAACTTCATTAATACCTAACTTATCAAACATTATTTTAGATAAAGCCTTATCCATACATAACATACTTGCTTTAGATTCACATCCAACAAACTTGATGTTAAAAAGCTCTAACATGCCTTGAAGTCTTCCGTCTTCTCCGAAGCTTCCATGAGTAACTGGAAAAATAACGTCAAATCCTTTTAAATAATTGATTACGTTATCTATCTTTAATGTATTACCATCTCTCCAGTTTCTGTTTTCTAAATATAATATATCATCTTTAAATTTATACCATATATTATTAAAGTCTATACCAGCAACTTCAAAACGAAATTTTCTTTTATCAATATGTTCTATAATACTTTTGCAAGATAAACAAGATACGTAATGTTCAGGTGAATTACCACCGAATAATATTAATACTTTTTTAATAAAAAACACCTCATTAAATTGTATTTTAATGAAGTATTTAGTATGTATTATTTATTTTTTTTACTATGTTTTAAAATGTAAGTTTCAAGGTTAGGTAAGGAAAAAATAAGAAAATCATAATTTTCAAAATACATAAGTACTTCTGATAAATCACCAATGGAGTAATACCCATAATAATCAGAAGTAGGTTCTATTTCACCTTTAATAAATTTTATAAAATTAGGATTTAGCTTATTTATTTTAGTTAAATATTTTTTAGCTTTAACATCATCTTCTTGTTTATAATATAAAGCAAACATAGGAAATAAAGTTTCAAGTGATTCTTCGTCGTATTTTTTAAATATCTTAAGCAAGTTTTTTTCATCTTCTAAGTATGCATATATTGCCATTAATAAGTATCTTGCACCAGTGTTATCACTTTCATTTAATCTTATTATTTCATTACAAATATCTTGTGCTTTTTTTATCTTTCCATCTTCAAGTAAATATTTTGCTTTAAAACATAATCCTTTAATATAAGGTCTTGTTTCAAACATTCCATAAAATATGCCAATATTTTCTTTTTCAAAATATTTTTCTTTTTCTAATCTTTTTCTTTCTTCTTCTAAACCTCTATTTAGCAATTCCATCCTTTTTATCGGATCTTCTTCTAAATGGGTTTGGAATAATATTGCATCAAAACAAGCAGAAGACGTTTTGTAAGCTTCTTTAGCATATTTTAAAGCTTGCTTTTTTGATTTAGTTTGTTGTGCTTTTTGTAAAAGATCATAAGCATCATCTAATGGAGTTCTTTCATATTTTATTTCTCCAGCATTATACTTTTTGATAAATTCTTGTAGTTTTTCATTTAATTCTTTTTTATCTTTAGCATCGTTGTTTTTTAAAAAATCATTTAACATGTTATTTAGTTTATTATCCATATTGTACCTCTCTTTTTATTTTTTTAGAAAATCCAACGGTGTTTTTCGCGATTATTATATATAAGAAATATGATTTTGTCAAATTAGGAATGAGATAATAAATATTAATTAAGTTATAAAAATAATTATATTTTTCGATTTACAATTTATAGGGCGATGAGCATCATCTTTTAAAATAGTTAGATAAAAATCGATTCCTTGTGATGTATGTTAGCTCTGATTGTGGGAGATTGCAAGATTTTTCTAATTATTCATACATAATTTTAAAA
>CAYSJY010000053.1:0-8714 GCA_964431705.1 uncultured Muribaculaceae bacterium
TAAAGATTTTTGATATCCTAATTCATTAGCTTCATCAATGTATAAAACGTTTTCATAAGCTCTTTGTTGTGCTTCTTTACCATATAATTTATTAAGTGTATCAAAAGAAATAAGTTTGTTTAAATCTGATTCTAATTCATGTCTTAAAAATGTTTTCATATCATTTGCAATGTAATTTTCTTTTGTTAAATACTTATAACCAGTTTTATTACCACCAAAAGTGATTATTTTTTTACCTTTAAAATAACCAATTATCGTATTCGTAGGATCAAGCATAAGAGTAATATTCTTATGCGGAATATCAATTGCACAAACAACATGATTACCAATTCGTTTCATATCAAGTATGTCTTCTTTTTTAATTGCTTCTAATATTTCATCTTTATGTTCACTAAAATACTCAGTACCATATTCATCAACAATTCGTTTTTTAATTAAATCTAATAAATTATTACCTTCATTTATAATATTTCGTTTTATTGGTATTTTATAAGTGTTTTCTAATATTTTTTCCATGTAAACAGTAATTGCTCTTGCGTTATACTTAGGATTAATATAGTTTAATTTTGCAACCATATCATCCACAAAATGCCTACAACATCCTTCGTTTTTATCATGTAAAATAAGTCTATTAAAACCTAATATTACACCATTTGTATTATTATATCCATCAATGTTTTTCCATAAATCATTAAATAACTTAATAAATAATTCAAGATCTGATAAATCAAGTTTTTTTATCTCATCACAATATTTCACTACATACTCATCATATTCATTTATTTGTTTTAAATATTTATTTTTATTTTCTTCTACAATTCGTTTAAACTCATTATGTTTTTGTACCGTAGGCATTTTATTAATCATGTAATACAAAGTTGAAAAAAGTGATACACCAAAGCCCGAAGCAACAATAAAACTAAAGGTTTTTACCATTTTTTGAACATCTTCATAATTCATTTAAATTTCCCCCAAATCTCTTTACATTAACATTAATGTTTTAACTTTAATTCAAAATCTTTTAAAACTTTATCTATGTTTTCATTAAAATCATATAATGAACCATTATTTATAATTTTATAATTTAAATTTGAGTCATCTGTAAATCTTGGTTTTCTTTCTTTTATTTCATAATAACACGAAGCAGGATAAGCTGATGAATAACAAACGTTATCCCCAATTATGTTCTCATCTTTCTTATTTAAATCCATTACTCTTTTTTCAATTCTTTCAATACTTTTTTCATCGGTAGATTCAAGCCCAATTACGGTTAAATCAAATAAAAAAATATTACTCAATTTTTTATACTTTTCAAGTTCTTCAATGGTATTTACATCTTTATCCAAAACAAAAGATTTTCTTCTTAATAACAATTTTAATAATCTTAATTTATTAATTCTTGATACAATACTAGGTATTTTAGAATCATCTTTTATTTCTTCTTTATGAGTATAAAGATAATTTCTAACATAGTCTGTACTAAGTAAAAAAAACTTATATTTTTCAGATAACTTTTGAGCTAAATAGGTTTTACCCGTTCCGGGATAACCAGATAATAAAACCATCTGTGGTCTTTTATATTTTTGAACATTTTTTAAATTCATATTTTTTATAAACTTCTTATTTAACATATTAAATTTCCCCCTTTTTAATTAACGATTATACTATCAAAAAAAAGCAATTATGTCAAATTGCACTTTTATATATTTACCTGACTAAAGACCTTTGCGATTGAATCATGAATAACAAGAGTTGCTTTTTTATCCGCGGGTGTTTTATCTTTGTTTATAATAACTAAGTTTTTACCATTAAAATAATTTATAAAACCAGCAGCTGGATAAACAACTAGTGATGTCCCACCGATTATTAACGTATCAGCTTTTTTTATCTCTTCTATTGCTTTATCTACAACATCATCATTTAATGCCTCACCATATAAAACAACATCTGGTTTTAATGTACCTGAACACAAGCACTTAGGGATACCTTTTCTTTTAATGTTTTTTAAATTATAATTTTTACCACAATTTACACAAGTTAAGTAATTTACATTACCATGAAGTTCTATAACGTTTTTAGCACCAGCCATTTGATGAAGTCCATCTATATTTTGCGTTATTATGGAACTTAATTTTTCTTTATCTTCCAATTCTTTTAACTTTTTATGACAATCATTTGGTTTAGCATCATCATAAATCATTTTGTTAAAGTAAAATGAAAAAAATTCTTCTGGTTCATTAACAAAGCAAAAATGACTTAATAAATACTCTGGATTTAAGCTTATATTACTACTATATAAACCATCTTTACTTCTAAAATCAGGAATGTTACTTTCGGTTGAAACACCAGATGCTCCAAAGAAAACAATTCTTTTTGAATTTTTTATTATTTTATTTAACTCATCTATTTTATCTTTCATCTTAAAAGTTTTATCCCATCTTCATAATCATTTTCATTCGTGATAAAAGAACCTGCAACAACCATATTGCAACCAGCATCTTTACATAATCCTATGGTTTTATCATTTACTCCACCGTCTATGCTAATTATCAAACTAGAAGGTGCTATTTTTTTTAAGACTTTTATCTTATCAACTACTTCTTTTTTAAACGCTTGTCCTCCCGCTCCAGGCTCTACACTCATAAATAAAACTAAGTCTATATCATTTAGATAAGGTACTAACTTATCAATGCTAGTTTCAGGATTAATCGCAAGACCTACTTTAATTTTTTTTTCTTTAACGTATTTTATTAAATCATCATTTTCTATTACTTCAACGTGAAATGTTAAATAATCGGGATTTATACTTGCATATTTCTTTATTAATTCATGATCTTTTACCATTAAATGAATGTCTAACGGCTTTTTAGACAACACCTTAGCTTCCATTACCTTTTCCATGGGAAAACATTTGTTTTTTACAAAAACACCATCCATAACGTCAATATGCAAAAAATCCGCACTCGTTTCATTTACCTTTTTTATCGCGTAATTTAAATTATCATGTTCCTTTAATACTGATACTGAAACTTTCATATTACCACTTCTTTTCATCTATACTTTTAATAAATTTAACATAATTATCATACCTAGTATTTCTTATTTTACCTTCTTCTACTAACTTTTTAATGTAACATCCATCCTCTTTTATGTGCATACAATCTTTATATTTACACTTATCTTCATTCTTATAAAACTCGGTAAAATTATCTTTAATATCTTTTTTATTCATTCCATGAAAATCTAAAGAAGAAAAACCTGGTGTATCCGCGACTAAACCATCTGAAACCTCTAATAATTCTACGTGTCTTGTCGTGTGTCTTCCTCTTCCTAAAGCTTTTGATATCTCACCAGTTTTTAAGTTAAGGCCGTCTTTAAGTTTATTTAACAAAGAAGACTTTCCAACACCGGTTTGTCCTGCTAAAACACTTACTTTTTTCTTTAAAAGCTTTTTTATACCATTAAGATTATCATTAATAAATACTTGGTAACCTATTTTTTTATAATAATCCATTATTTCATTTATTTCTTTTGAATCATCAAGTAAATCATACTTAGTAAAACAAATTATTGGTTTAATGTTGTTATATTCTATTACAACAAGCATTTTATCAAGTAAATTACTAGAAAAAGAAGGCTCTGTGCAACTTGTTAAAATAATTGCTTGATCAACGTTAGAAACCGGAGGTCTTAAAAGTTCGTTTCTTCTTGGATAAATACTAGTTATTATTTTATTATCCATATTAAATTCTACAATATCCCCTACTATTGGATGTATGTTTTTATACCTAAATTTTCCAAGTGATGTACAATCTATGCGTTTTTTATCACAACTAACCGTCCATTTATTACTTATTTGTTTTGTTATTCTACCTTTCATTATTCATCCTCTTCTGCTTGGGTTGTTGTGGTAGTTGGTGCTTTAGCTGCCACAACCTTAACGGTTTGGTTTTCATATATTTCCTCACCAGACTTAGGATCTTGTGCTAAAATCAGGTTTTCTTCATAATCTTCAGTTTCTTGATACTGAATACTTAACGTAAGACCATATTTTTCACAAAACTCTGTAACATCACTTACCGTCCAACCTTCAGATACCATATCCGGATAAGTAGTAATGATATCTGGAGTATATAAAGTAATTGATGAGCCAACAGATAAAGTTTTTCCTTCTGCCACGCTTTGATCAATTATTAAATCTTCTTTATTTATGTAAGAGCTAGGATCACTAACTTCTTTTTGTGAAATATTAACGGTTAAACCTAAAAGTTCTAAAGACTCTTTTACCGTATATACATCTTGCCCAGTATAATCTTCTATTTCTATTTCTTCTGGCCCTGAAGAATAATAAACTGTTATAGTTGTTCCTTCCTTAACGTATTTGCTCCTTGCTGGATCAGTTTCAATTACCAAATCTTCATCTACCTCACTACTTGCTTGGTCTTTTAATTCGACTTCAAAACCTTGTTCTTCAAGAAGTGCTTTCGCTTCTGATATTTCCATACCATAAACATCAGGAACTTTTACATCCTTGGTTTCAGTAAGTTTAGGAATTACTATTATAATAAGTATAAAAGCAAGAATTACAAGACCAATTATTGATGATATTAAAATCATTTTTCTTTTGTTATTTTTCTCTATTTTATCATCTTCAGTAATTTGTTTTACAACCGGTTTTTCTTCTTTTGGTTGCTTTTTGTTTTCTTTTAAAGTAACCGTTTTAGTATCAGAAAAATCAGTTTCAGGATATTTAAACATTATTTTAGATTCATTTTGTTTATCTTCATCTAAACAAGTTTTTAAATCATCTTTCATATCACGTATGTCTTTATATCTGTTTTTAGGATTTTTAGCAGAAGCTTTCAAGATGATGTTTTCAACTGATTGAGGAACAACCGGATTAATTGATTTTACTGATGGAAGAGGCTCTTTCATATGCTTAAGCGCTATTTCAACCGCACTATCTCCTTTAAAAGGTACTCTTCCAGTTAACATTTCAAACATTAATATTCCAAGCGAATATATATCACTTCTAATCGTTGAACCTTTTCCGCTTGCCTGCTCCGGTGGCAAATAATGAACTGATCCCATAACCGAGTTAGTCTGGGTTAATTGAGCACTATTAAGAGCCATAGCAATACCAAAATCAGTTATTTTAACCAAACCACTATCTTTTATCATAATGTTTTGAGGTTTTATATCACGGTGGATTATATATGAATCATGTGCCGTTGCAAGAGCATCTAATAATTGCATCATTATATCAATGGTTTCAGGAAGCGATAATACACCACGTTTTTTAATTAATTGTTTTAAAGTTTTTCCCTCGATGTATTCCATTACGATGTAAAAGTTTCCATTATCCTCTCCAACGTCATAAATCTCAACGATGTTAGGATGAGATAACGAAGACGCTGCAAGTGCCTCTCTTTGAAATCTTCTTACGAATTTTTCATCACCCGCCAAGTCACCGCGCAATACCTTTACCGCAACTCTTCTATCTAAAATGGTATCTTTTGCTAAATAAACATTAGCCATTCCACCCTCACCAATTAACTTGATAATTTCATAGCGATCATTTACAAGCTCGCCTTTTGCAATCATAGCTATTCACCACTTTCCTTTTCTAAATACGCAATTGATACGTTATCAGTGCCACCTCTTAAATTACTCTTTTTAATTAACTTTACTATTCTTTCTTCCAATGATAAATCACTGTTTAAAACTTTTTCAATTTGATTTTTACTTAACATGTTAGTTAAACCATCACTACATAACAAAATCGCATCACAAGTATTTTCAACATCAAAAATATCAACATCAATCGGGTTATTAGCACCTAACGCCCGCATAAGTACGTTCTTCCTTGGATGATTTTTTGCTTCTTCTTTAGTTAACTCACCTGTTTCAACAAGCAAATTAACAAGCGTATGATCTTTTGTTACTTTATATAATTCATGATTTTTAACGACAAAACCCGATGAGTCCCCAACGTTACCAAATAATATATATTCTTTCGTTATGATGGAAAGTACCAAAGTAGTTCCCATACCCTTACTTTCAGGAAATTCATAAGTATATTTAAAAATTGAATCATTAAGATTATTAACACTTTGTCTAATCCAATTTACAGCGTTTTCCTTACTACCAATTGAATCCATGTTTTTAAACTCATCAGTTAAACCATTAACAACAATGGAAGAAGCAATCTCACCTGCTTTATGTCCTCCCATTCCATCAGCTACCACCATTAAATATTCACCTGATAAATTCTTAACTATCATAACCGAATCTTCATTATGAGTTCTTACTTTACCAGTATCTGATACGTAATATGCTTCCACGTTAATCTTCCTTTCTTGTAATTTGCTTGCTTCTTAACTGCCCACATGCCGCTGATACATTAGAACCAAACTCTTTTCTTATCGTTACGTTTATATTATTCCCCTTTAATATATCATAAAATTCATTAATTGTCACTTTATCACTTTTTTCATACCTAATATTACTAGTTTCATTATAAGGAATTAAATTAACATAACAATTAATACCTTTTAATAAATCACTTAGCTGCTTTGCACACGCTTTAGAATCATTTATACCCTTTAATAAAACATACTCAAAAGTTACTCTCCTATTTGTTTTTTTAATATAATCCTCAACAGCATTCATGATATCTTCTATTTTATAAACCTTATTAATAGGCATTATCATGTCCCTTATTTCATTATTTGGAGCATGAAGACTTATCGCTAAATTAACACCTAATTTTTCATTTGCAAACTCCTTAATCTTAGGTACAATACCACAAGTTGATACGGTAATGTGCCTTATACCTATGTTAATTCCCTTAGGATCATTTATAATGTTTATAAACTTCATAACGTTGCTATAATTATCAAAAGGCTCTCCAATTCCCATTAAAACAACATGACTGATTCTATCTTTTATATCTTCTTCTACCAAAAGAACCTGCTGGACAAGCTCACACACGTTTAAGCCCCTTAACTTCTTAAGTCTTCCACTCTCACAAAAAAGGCACCCCATATTACAACCAACTTGAGTAGATACACACAAACTATTACCATAATCATGATGCATTAAAACCGCTTCTATTTTATTACCATCAAAAAGCTCAAACAAATACTTTTTTACATCAACATCTTCTTCTTTAGTAACAATCTTTATAAAATGAGTATCAAAATTACTTTCTAAATACTTAATTAAATCCTTTTTCAAATTAGACATTTTATCAAAAGACTTTATCCTTTTAACATAAAGCCAATCAAAAACCTGATTAGCTCGAAACTTAGATTCACCCATACTTATAAAATAATCTTCTAAATTTTTTTTCGTATAATCATAAATATTATTCATCAAATTACTCCTTAACAAATATAATTATATCACGTATAAAAATAAAGGTTAACATTATAACTAAATTATTATATAAGAAAAATAATTATCATAATATAACTTTACAGTATTTGCCACATGAATAATATTTTTTATATCGTAAATAATATTTATGGAGGTAATAATATGGATAACAATAAAAGTATTAAATGCGATGTTGAATCATGCAAATACAATAATTCATCAGATAACTATTGTACTTTAAACGAAATAAAAGTAAGTGCAACCTGCAACGGTTGTGACGCCAAGAAAAAAGAAACCATCTGCGATAGTTTTAAAAAAAATAAATAATAAAAAATGCCCATCAAAGGCATTTTTTTATGTATCATAATATTAATTTAAACAAACTTTCAAGTATTAATTTTTAAATATCTAAACATTTAAATATATAAGAATTAGTTACAACCATACTTTTCAGCATTAGTACTATTATAATCACACTCAACTGAATATTCAGTATATAATATTACATAATTAGACGTATTACCAGCATCCGATGTATATTTAACCTTATACACTGTAAGGTTCGTCTCAGAGTTACCAAGGCAATTTTTATTTGTAAGCCAACTTTTGTTCACATAATAAGTCTTTTTAAGGCACGATTGGGATACTTTATAATAAGTAACATCAGAATAGTCTAATTTACCTGTTGTCAATGTCGTGTTCGCCTCTTTGCCTCCAAAAGAAACATATTCATCTGCAATACCAACTACTTTAACCGTAAAAGTTCTTTCATAATCACCTATGTATTTACAAGCTCTACCAAAATAATATTTTGTTTCTGAAGATGTATTTTGACAGCTACTACTACTATCTCTCTTACAAAATCCACTACCGCCACCATTACCATAGGTATTTGTAGTATTAGTATAACTTACATTATTCGTACCAGCAAATACATTTGAAACGTAATTCGTTGAACATGCCTTTGCAGAATTTGTTTTATCAGATAATTCAAGGCTTACACTTTTTTCTAATTTTACAGTATCACTACACGTTTTTGTGTTCCCTGCGTTATCTGTTACTTTTCCATTCCATGTTTGCCCTGACGATGTTGTATTACTTGATTGAGTTCCAGTTTTACTATAACTACTATCACTAGACTTTTTTACACCATAGCTAGCCACTCCACTTGCATAACCATTATATGTAGAATCCGCTGATGTTTCATTTTTTATTTTAACAGTTACTTCTTTTTCTACATACCAACCATTTTTACCTTCAGTTCCGCTAAAAGAAATAATGCAAGTTGGAGCCACGGTATCTATTTTAAATTCGGTGGATTCTGTACTACTTTT
>CAYSJY010000054.1:0-8354 GCA_964431705.1 uncultured Muribaculaceae bacterium
TTAATCTTCCTCTTTTAATATTTTTTGTGTGTTTTTAAAGTTTAATTTAGCTATTTCATTAAGTATGCTTTTACCATGCTTTTTAACTATCTTTTTACCAAATTCATCAACTACTAAACCAGCACCCTTTGGAATAGGTTCGTTTAAACGCTTTGACATTTTATCCATTTCTTTTATAAAAATGTATCTACTAATTAATGAAGAGCATGCAACTGATAAACATTTGCTCTCTGCTTTAGTTGTAAAATTAATTTTTCTAAAAACGTTATTAGCTTCTTTTAAATATCCAAAATAATTTCTTGGGTAACAAAATTGATCTACTACTACTTTATCATAATTAAAATTGTCTTTTTTTAATAGATTAAGAATTGCCTTATTATGCAAAATTGCTTTAATTTTATTCATGTTAAAATCTTTACGTTCATTATATTCTTCGTTTGTATAAATAATAGTTTCATAAGGAATTCGTTTAATTATTTCTGGAACTATCTTTAATATTTTATCATCAGTAAGCTTTTTTGAATCTTTTACCCCTAACTCTTCTAAGAAAGTAATGTCATTTTTACTTACGTAACTTGCCGTTACCACAATTGGACCAAAATAATCACCAGTACCAACTTCATCAGAACCAATTGAATTAATGTAATAATATTTTTTTCTTTCTTCATATGCTTCTTCTTTTGTTTCTTTTTCTTTCTTTTTACTTTCAATAGGAGCTTTTCCGTTATTTAAATGAGCCTCCATATCACGCCACATATTCGCGTCAATATCAGCACTTATTCCTTGAAACATTACTTTACCAGATTCATAAAGAGTAATTACCGTTCCAGCCTCCAAAGCTTGAAACACTGCGTACGGAGGTGTTTTTTCTCTTTTTTTATCACTGTAATACTCAATCATTTTTTCTTTTGTATTATCACTAACTTTAAAAACTATGACCATTTACCATCACATCCTTATAAATATTTTATCACAAAATGTGCTTTTTTAAAAAGTATACATTATTATGTAAACATGTTTTTTTGAGTACTGTATTTTTTATTTGAAATATTATATAATAAATATAAGAAAGGTAGGAAGGTAGTATGAGTATGTATGATTGGTTAATTATTTTAATTTTAGTAATGGCTTTTTATTATGGATATCAAAGAGGAGTAATAAAACAACTAGTGGATTTTATTATTTTATTAATTACGATGATAATATCATCACCATTAAGTAAGTTATTATGTAAATTACTTTATCCTGTTTTACCATTTTTTAATCTTACTGGTGAAGCTAAAGGAATAAAATCAATTAATTTAATAATATGGAGGTTAATTATTTATTTTATTTTAATAGCACTTATTCTCCTTATTGTAAGAAGAGTGTTTATTAAACTAAAACTAGCTGCAAAAATAAAAGAAAGCATAATAGAAGCTGGGCCAATATCAAAGATAATAGGAGCTTTAGTAGCAGTTCCATTAGCAGTAATAATTTTATATAATGTATTTATATTAATTAATGTTCCAATTATTGAGTTTAGTATATCTGAAGAATCAAGTATATCAAAGTTTATTCTTGAGGATGCACCAATTATTTCAAGTTTAAATAAAGATGTTTATTTAAGTGAAAATTACGCAAGACAAAGAGTGTTTAGTAGTGATAATACCACGGAAAATTATAAGAAAGTAAATAATGAAATAATCAACAACATGCTTGAAAATAATTTAACGACGAAAGAAATGATAAAGAAATTAAAAAAGAAAAATAAATTAGTTGGAACGAAAGTAACTATACTAGATGAAATTGAAGAAGAAACTGGAGTAACTAGTCCAACCGGATATAATACCACTAGTACTAGTGCTGAATAAAAGTAAAGAGGAAAGAAAAATGATAAAACATGCTAATGAAAAAGAATTTGAAAGTATGATAAAAAAAGATAAAGTGTTAGTAGATTTTTTTGCAACTTGGTGTGGGCCATGTAAAATGCTTTCTTTAGTAATGGATAAAATAGATAAAAAAAACATTATTCCAATTATAAAAGTAGATATTGATGAAGAAAGTAATTTAGCAGAAAAATATGGTATTACAGCGGTACCAACCTTAATAATATTTGAAAATAATAAAGAAGTAAAAAGAAAAACCGGTTTTATGAGTGAAGAAGAGTTAGAAAGATGGGTGTTTGAATAATGAAAAACAAAAAAGCTTTTACCTTAATTGAACTTTTAGCGGTAATCGTAATTTTAGGAATTTTGCTTTCCATATCAACAATTGCCGTAACTAGTATAAGAAAAAAACAAGCAACTGAAAACAGGCGTAATATTATAAGCGGAATCCTTACGGGAGCAAGAAGTTATGTTTCTTATAATAACACGCTTTCAAGTTTGGAAAATGGACAAACAACAATAGAAATTGAGGATATAGTTGATTCTGGTTATGCGAGTTTGGATACAAATGAGTATGCTGATATATATAAAGGTGTTGTAACGGTTGCGGTTTGTAGCAATAACGCAAATAAAATAGCGTATTCTTTTATAGATAAAGAAGAAGGCGTAACTTATAACGATTGTGGCTGTGAAGATCAAAATATGAATTCAGACTCTGAGGAGTTGTGTACTGATTAAGAGGAACTTTTAAAGTTCTTTTTTTTCTATTATATATTGATCTAGTTTTTTAGGATATTTACCATCTTCATACGTGAATTCATATATAACACTCTGATTATATTCTTTAGAAGTTATGTTATTATCTTTCAAAATATAGTTTACGTCTTTTAAGTTTTCGTAAGAAAACGTTATTCTTATGCTATACGTTTTTACGTATGATATTATATCTACTTTATCTAATACGTCTTTTGAAGCTTTTAAATAAGCTCTTATAAGATTTGAGGCACCTAGTTTTATACCACCGAAGTATCTTATTACGACTAATAAAACGAAGTTTAAATCGTTTTTTTCTAATACGTTTAAAATGGGCATACCCGCTGTTTTACTAGGTTCATTATCATCAAATGCTTTTTTTTCATCATTTATTATGTATGCATAACAAATATGGGTTGCATCCTTATATTCCTCTTGTAAATCATTTATGATTTTTTTTACGTTGCCTACTTTATCTACGTTATAGATTTTTGATATAAATTTAGAATTTTTAACAATAAACATACTTTCTGCACTATTTTTAATCGTAAACATTAAATCACCAAAAACATTATAAATCATTATTGAAGCTTTTTCAAATATATTATATAATAGGAGTAACATATTAGAAAAATGGTGAATATTTATGATAAATATTAAGACTGATTCAAGAAAAGTAAAAAAAGGCGATATTTTTGTAGCTTTAAGGGGTATTGTAGGTGATGGTCACGATTTTATTCCTAATGCCATTAAAAATGGTGCATCTAAAATAATTGCAGAAGAAGGTGCTTATCCCATTGATTATGAGATAGTTAAAGATACAAGGGAGTATTTAAATAATTACTTATCTTCAAATTATAATAAGTATTTAGAAGAAATGCACATAATAGGTATTACTGGTACTAATGGAAAAACAACGACTGCTTACCTAATATATGATGCGTTAAAAAAGTTTGATAAAAAATGTTGTTATATAGGTACTATTGGTTTTTACATGGATAAAAAAATAAGTAATTTACCAAATACCACACCAGAAGTAACTGAAATATATGATATGTTAATAAAAGCGTATGATCAGGGGTATAGGTATGCAGTTATTGAAGCTTCTAGTGAAGGATTATTACACAGAAGATTAGAAAACGTACCATTTGAGTATGCTATTTTTACTAACTTAACGCAAGACCATTTAAACATTCATAAAACTATGGAAAATTACGCAAAATGTAAACAAAAGTTATTTAACTGCATAAGACCTGGTGGGAAAGCAATCGTTAATTATGATGATTCTAATAAGGATATATATTTACTTAATTATAATACTAATATTACGTATGGCTTTACTGGGGGAGATTATCGGGTAACTGATTATCAAATGAGTGTGTTAGGTAGTAATTTTACTTTTATAAATGATGATGTAAAACAAAATATAAAAGCACCATTAATTGGTAAATATAATATTTATAATTTATTGGTTACCATAATAGTATTAAAAAATTTAGGTTTTAATTATGGTGAAATTCAAGAAGTAATGTTATACATTCAATCACCTCCTGGAAGAATGGACATGGTTGAATATAAAAATAATCGTATAATAATAGATTACGCACATACCTCTGATGCGGTTTTAAACATTATTAGTACCGTTAAAGAAGTGTGTGATGGTCATGTTTATGCTGTTTTTGGATGTACTGGGGACAGAGACAGAACTAAAAGACCAGTAATGACAAAAATAGTAACAGATTTATGTGATAGAGTTATTATAACAGAAGATGATATTCATAACGAAGATCCTAATCAAATAGTAAACGATATGATAAAGGGACTTAACAATTCTAATTATGAAATTGAGTTAGATAGAAAAAAAGCAATTATAAAAGGTATTAATATGCTTAACGTTAATGATGCGTTATTAATTCTTGGTAAGGGACATGAAGAAGTAATGATAGTAAAAGATAATAAAAAAATACCTTTTAATGATAAAAAAACGGTACTTAATTATTTAGAAAGTAATAAGGTAATTAGGATAGAAAAGATAGATGATTAAATTATCTGTCTTTTTATGCATACAAGGAGGAAATAAAATGAAAGTAAAGTATAAAAGAATACTAATTAAACTAAGTGGAGAATCACTTTCTGGGAGTAAAAAAAATGGGGTTTGTTATGATACGGTTTTAGATATTTGTAAAAAGATAAAAGAAGTATATGACATGGGAGTTGAAATAGGAATAGTAGTAGGTGGAGGAAACTTCTGGAGAGGAAGACAAAACGAAGAGTTTGACCGAGCAACAGCTGATTATATAGGAATGCTTGCAACCACGATGAATGCTCTAACAATCAATGATGCGTTTAGACAATTAGGTGTGGAATCAAGAGTTCAAACTGCTATTGAAATGAGGCAAGTAGCAGAGTTTTACATAAAAGGAAGAGCTCATAAGCATTTAGATAAAAAAAGAATCGTTATTTTTGGATGTGGAACTGGTAGTCCCTTTTTTACAACAGATACCGCTGCGTCTTTAAAAGCTGCTGAAATACAGGCAGATGCTTTAGTTAAAGCAACTAACGTTAATGGTGTTTATGATTGTGATCCAAAAACAAATAAAAACGCTAAAAAATACGATGAAATCTCTTATTTAGAAGTATTAAATAAAAAATTAAAAGTAATGGACTCAACTTCAACCACCATGTGTATGGATAATGAAATACCTATAATAGTTGTAAACATAAATAATAAAAATGATTTAAAAAAAGTTATTCTAGGCAAAAAAGTAGGCACCATTATTAAATAATTGACAAGGAATGGTTTTTCTGTTAGGATATTACGCATAAAAAAAGAGGGGAGATAAAAAGTGAATAGTAATCTTACGCTTATAAAAATGGCTAGAAATGGTGATGATAAAGCTTTTAATGAGTTGATAATTAAAAACTTAGATTTAGTACAAAACATTGTTAGCCAAATAGATTGTGAACCGTTAGAAAAAGATGATATAATTCAAGAATGTTATTTAATGTTTATTGACTTTATAAATGAATACTTAGCTAAAAAACCAATTAGTAATTTTAGAGATTATATAAAGGAAAAATTAAATTATTACTTTGATGAATTAGTAAAAACTAAACATAATAAAAATAGTTTAGAAACTAAAGAAAACTTTTGTTACGTTGATGATTTTATAACAAAATTAGAAGATGAAGAGCTTGCAAATGAACTTAAGAAGTTTATGTTTTTTACTGATTCTTTTACCTTTTTACAAAAAACCGTTTTAATGGCTAAATTTGGTTTTATCAATAATTATGTATTAAAAAACGTTGAGTTAGCTAAAGCATTTAATTGTTCAAATAATAATATTTCCGCTAAATTTATCTCTTCAAAAGATAAATTACAAAAACTATTTAAAGTTAATAAAGTTAAATTTGATGACTTAAAAACAGATTTATCATATTATTTATCAACTTCGGAGCCAGTGGTAATTTATGTAATTAACACATATTTGAACAAAGAAGAAATAAGGGTATTAAAACTTGTTTGGGGTGATGATTTTTCTTCACTTTTAGATTTTAAAAATATAAATTTAAGTTACGATGATATAATTCTTTATTATAATACCATTGGAAAGTTATATAATATTATTACAAGTTTAAACACAGAAGATATGATGTCTAAATTATGTCTTAGAGAATGCTGTATCTTAAGAAAATAAAGATATAGTTTTTTTATGTTATAATAAAAGTAGGTGATTTGTTATGGATAAGATAAGAGAAAAACTAAAACTTTTAACTACTGAACCAGGTTGTTATTTAATGAAAGATGAAAATGGTAAAATAATATACGTTGGCAAAGCAAAAAATTTAAAAAGAAGAGTATCTTCTTATTTTAATAGAGAACACACTGGAAAGACAAAAGCACTAGTTCAAAATATAAAGGATTTTGAATATATTGTAACGGCAAGCGAAGTTGAGTCTTTGCTTTTAGAAATTAACTTAATTAAAAAGTATTCACCAAAGTACAATATTTTGCTTAAAGATAATAAATCATATCCATATATTGAAATAACAAACGAAACGTATCCAAGACTTATTATATCAAGGCCAAGAAAAATAAAAGGACATAAAGGAAAATTATTTGGACCATATCCAAATGCAAATGCTGCAAGAAAAACGGCAGAACTATTAAATAGAATATATCCTTTCAGAAAGTGTCATACCATACAAAAGAAAGTATGCTTGTATTATCACATAGGACAATGTTTAGGTTATTGCGAAAAGAAAATAGATAAAGAAGTTATTAAACAAATGGTAAGTGAGGTTACAAGCTTTTTGCATGGTAATTATGATGAGGTAAGAAAAAAGATAGTAGATTTAATGAAAGAGGCATCTAACGCTCTTAACTATGAAAAAGCACTTGAATATAAGGAAATGTTAGAATACATAGATAAAGTATTAGAAAAACAAAAGATTAGTTTAAATGATAACGTTACAAGAGACGTAATTAATTA
The DNA here is from genome assembly GCA_964431705.1 of uncultured Muribaculaceae bacterium. Classification (GTDB taxonomy): domain Bacteria; phylum Bacillota_I; class Bacilli_A; order RF39; family UBA660; genus Aphodocola. Next base: position 7,115 of record CAYSJY010000054.1, read on the forward strand.
TTATGTTAAAAACGATTATATATCATTTCAAGTACTTCACTTAAGAGATGGCAGAATTAACAAAAGGGATGGTGAGGTATTTTCGCTAATTGATGAAGTAAAAGATACGTTATCATATTTTGTAACTAGTTTCTATGATAAAAATGAAGTTCCAAAAGAGGTGCTTGTAACAAAAGATTTTGATTGTAATTTGCTTGAAAATGCAATTAATACAAAGTTCATAGTTCCACAAAAAGGACTTAAAAAACAGTTGGTTGAAATGGCATATGAAAACGCTAAAATAGTGTTAGATGAGAAATTCGAACTCATTGTAAGAGATGATAAAAGAACGTTTGGAGCGAATGAGGCATTAGGAAAATTAATTGGTATTTCTAACTTAAAAAGAATAGAAACATTTGATAATGCCCATCTTTTTGGTACTTTTACCGTATCTTGTATGGTTGTTTTTGAAAATGAAAAAAAAAAAAAAAAAGAATATCGAAAATACAAAATAACATCTAATTCAAAAGATGATTATCATACCATGCAAGAAGTTATTTATAGAAGATATTACCGAGTACTTCACGACAAGTTAGAAAAACCAGACTTAATAATAGTTGACGGTGGCCCAGCCCAAGTTCATGCTGCAAAAGAAATACTTGATAATCTTTATTTAGACATACCGGTATTAGGACTTAAGAAAAATGATAAACACACAACAACAGCCCTTATAAGTGAGGATAAAGAATATGAAATAGATAAAACATCGGACGTATTTCATCTTTTAACAAGAATTCAAGATGAAGTTCATAGATTTACAATTAACTATCATAAAGACATAAGAAGTAAAGGTAGCCTATCAAGTATTTTGGATAACGTTCCGGGAATAGGAGCTAAAAGAAAAAAAGAGTTACTTAAAAAATATAAAACAATAACCAAACTAAAAAGTTTAACAAAAGAAGAACTTCAAAGTGTTTTACCAGAAAAAGTTGCTAATGATTTATATAAGTTTTTAAAAGAATACAAAAAAAGTTAGAGAAAACTCTATCTTTTTTTAATAGAATAAAAACCTAATTGTATACAAAAATATGAAGTTGTATACATACTAAAATATATTGTATACTTATGCCCTCTTAGTTGTCTACTTTAAGTTTACCACTGCAATTTTTTTGAAATATGTTTTCCACAAGCGAAAGAAATTCTTGACCGGGGGGGGTAATATGATATTATCAACATGTAGATAGTAAAAAATAAAGGACTG
>CAYSJY010000055.1:0-8338 GCA_964431705.1 uncultured Muribaculaceae bacterium
TTTCATGTGTTAATTTATTTGTTTTTTTATGACATTTTCATAAGTTATTGACATATTTTACATTTTATTAAAAAAAAGATAATTATTAATTCAAAAGTAGAATAATAAATATTATAATAGAAGTATATGGGGTGATTAAATAATGAAATACATAATAGATACTGATCCAGGGATAGATGATGCCATTGCAATTATGCTTGGTATAAAAAACAATTTAGATATAATAGGTTTTACTTTGGCAAGTGGAAATATCCCTGTTGAAAAGTCAGAGAAAAATTTAAAAATAATTCAAGAATTTTTAAAAACCGATATAAAGATGTATAAGGGGAAAATTGAAAATAAGTGTAATCATGAAACGGCTGAGTATGCTCACGGAAAAGATGGGTTAGGTTATGCTGTGTTTCCAGATTTTAGTAAAAAGAAATTTGAGAAAATGAGTGCTGAAGATTTTATAATTAAAGCATCTAAAAAATATAAAGATAATTTAACGCTTATATGTTTTGGACCATTAACTAATTTAGCAAATGCTATAAAAAAAGATAAAAATTTACATAAAAGATTAAAGCACGTACTTATAATGGGAACGACGTATAATCCAGATGAAAAAGAACCTTATATGGAATTTAACGTAAATGTTGATCCGGCGTCTGCAAACCTTGTTTTTGAAACTGATTTTTCTGATGTAAAAGTAGTTACGCATGAAATAGGGGTTAAGTCGTTTGTTGAAAAAGACTATGTTTTACAATTGAAAGACTCTAATGATTTAGTATCAAGGTTTGTTGGCTTGATATCTGAAAAATACATGGAATTTAGTTATGATCATTATGGTACCGTTGGTCTTGGCACACCTGATCCAACAACAATTGCATCCATTATCGATCCTATGATAGTTAAGTTTGAACCTTGCGTAGTAAAAATAGAACGTAATGGACAGTGTCATATTACTTTAACTGATGAAAGTAACTTTATGATATCAACTGATTTTGATTTAGAAAGATTTAGAAAGGTATTTAAAAACACCTTTAAGTAGGTGTTAAAATATCTTTTTATTTTTGTTTAAATGTTATAATTCTTATAAAAATCACAAGAAGTATAACAAACATAGGAAGTGCAAAAAAAGGCACATAATATTTTTTAATTATAATAATTGAATGCGGAATGTTACCGAAAGCTATTTTACCAATGAACATTGATGCTAAACATAAGATAATTATAATTATTTTGCCTATGTTTTTGTTTTTAACTACGTTTTTAATTCCACATGATATACCATATAAACTAACGCAAGAAAGAGCTAGCATGTAAAGTACCCATCTGAATGCTAATAAGTTTTCTAAGTGTAATTCTGAATTTGAAACACCTATTTTTTTGAGTAGTATGTATTCTGGATATCTAAATATTTTTGCCATTTCATAACCAAAGGTAGATATGACAAAGAACATTACTACTAAAAGCATAATTGATGTGATAAAATAAAATGTTATGATTGTCTTATTATATGTTTTAGAGTCTTTAATTTGTGATTTACTAATGGTAAGAAAAAGCATTGAAAGAAGAGAAGTTGAGGATGCATGGTATATAGCACCATTTATGATGTTTGATAAATAACCATTAGTAAAAATAGGAAGAATATTATCTATTTCAATGTATTTTAATAAAGATACTTCTATTATAAGCATGAATATAATACTTAATGCAAAACATATTTGAAATACTCTAGAAATTGTTTCTAATCCTTTAAATGAAATAATAAAACAAGTTATAAGAACAAGTATTGCAATAAAGTAAAAAGGAGTTGCCTGTAAGTATTTGCTAGTTACGAAAACGCAGATTTCACGAAGTGCTACGACAAACATTATTATATATATTATAAGCATTAAAATGTTTATTATGTTGCCTAATAATTTACCAAATATTTTTTTGTTTTTTTCATATATGTTTAAGTTTTCTAAACGTGAGTTTATTTTTAAATACATTAGGATTGGTATTATACCTATTATCGTTCCAACAATCATGGATATTAGTACTTGATTACCTGATTTTCTAAGCAAAATTATATCACTTAACCCAAGGTATAAACTACACAAAGTAAGCGACATAAGCATTGCAACTTGCGTTTTAGATACTTTGTTGTTCATCATTTATTCTCCTTTTACTGATTTGATTGATAGTTCAGTTGTTTCAATTGAAACTTCTACGTTAAAATCAAAATTCAAATCGTTTATTATGTTGCTTTTTGTATATCCTAATTCTTTCATTTGTTTGTATTTCTTTTTATAGAACAAAGAACCGTATTCAAGTATGTCTGATTTTTCTTCTTTATATAACTTGTTAGTTAAATTAGTTATTAATTTTTTAATTTTTATAGATGATTTTTTTTCTAAATTGCTTATGTATTGATCGTTTTCAATAAAGTCAGCATTACAATTATACTCAATTAAATCCGCACTTATTTTTATAGTTTGACTTACATATGGTTTATTATTTTTAAAGTAAATACTTTTTTTACTAGTTGAATCTGATACTCTTATTGTTGCATAATTACTTTCATCACATAACACGTTAATGTATGTTTTTTTAGGAGTATTAACAAGAAAGTTATAACCAGTTGCCTCATCGTCAGATAAATATCCCTTTAATTTGTTTTTTACAAAGTATCCAAGGGTAGTAAATTCTAATTTTGCATCTGGATCACTTTCAGAAATGTTTTCCATACTTTGACCATCGCTTATGCTTCCGGTTATTGTAACAGCAGGTAAAACAGCTTCAACTCCATCATTTATTAACATTGATATAAACTCATCAATCGTAACTAATGTTAAAGTACCACTATAATTATCCGCAACATTTAAAGTTGCTTTTAAATTCGTTGATGGAATCGTTTCTAACGGAGTAATTATTTTTAAAACGTTATAAGCTTTTGCATCTTTAGCAATCATAACAAGGGAGTCTTTTTCTATTTTTGCATCTCGCATAAAAAAGTCTAAATAGTTTAAAGGATCTTCTTCTTTTAACAAATCTTCACTTATTACAATTACTTCATTATGACCTAAATATAGTTCTTTAGGGGAGTCCATCATTATTTTTTCGAGTGCTTCATATATGGTGTTTCCACTTGATTCATAAAACGTAATTAAACTATTTTGAGATTCTTCTTCTTTTTTTGCATTCATGATTTGCACGCCCACTTTGTATTTTAAATTATCATCTTTATCAATGGATATACCTGATACTATTGCGTATTCATTTATTTCTTTATAGTTATAACATCCACAAAGTAAAAAAATAATTATGATAAAAACTGTTAATTTAATTATTCTCATCATCATCACCGTCATTTATTTTGAATTTAGCATCTTTTGTCATAAGAATAGTATCTTTTTGGGCGTTTTTATTGAATGGTTCAAAAGGAAAAAAGTATGGTTTTCCACAAGATTGTTCTGATGCAAGTAGTGCTAATATTATTATAAGACCCATCATTACTCCGAAAATACCAAAGATAGAAGCTAGTACTATTAATATTAATTGCCACCACCTAAGTGAATTTATTAACTCTAATGATGAAAACGCTAAAGAACAAACAGATGAAATTCCTACTATTATAATGGTAATAGGAGATACTATTCCAGCTTCAACTGCAGCTTGACCTAATACTAAAGCTCCTACGATTGATATGGAACTTCCACCCTTACCAGGAAACCTTAAATCACTTTCTCTTAAAATTTGAAACATTATCATCATGACTAATATTTCAAATACGGTAGAAAAAGGAACACCATCACGTTGTACGGAAAAGTTAATTAAAAGACCACTAGGTATTGCTTCTAAATTATAAGCCATTAAAGATATGTATATTGCGGGTGTTAATAAAGCAAGTATAAGCGCGATTACTCTTATTATTCTACTAGCTACAACATTTATACTCATTTCATAATAATCATCAGGATTTTTTATAAAGTCTGCAAACTTACAAGGTAAGATTATTGCCTCATTAGAATTTTCGGTAAGTAGTATAACTCTTCCTTTAAGAAGCATTTGACATGCTAGATCAGATCTTTCGGTTGTAAGATTAACTGGAAAAATGGATCTACTTGGATTACTCATAGCATCTAGGATATAATTTGTGTTACCTACGTATGGTATTTTTATTTTGTCTAATTTCTCACTAATGTTATTAACAACGTTTTCATCAGCAATTCCTTTTACATAAAATAAAGCTACTTTTGTTTTGCTTTCTTCTCCAATGTTTTTTTCATCAATCCATAGTTTTTCGGTTTTTAATCTTCTTCTTATCATTCCCATGTTAAATTGATAATTTTCTGAAAAAGCATCTGTTGGACCTTTTAAACTTCGTTCATTTTCACTTTTTGCAATAGGACTATATATATTTGCTTTATTTTCAAAAGCTAAGTATTTTTCATTTTCAAATATTGCAACGGTAAAACCACTATTAACATAATATAATATTTCTTCTTTATCATTAAAAGGGACTATGTTATTATTAGGAATAAATTTTTTTATATATTCATAAATGTCATCATCTTTAATTTTATCTTTTTCTTCATCTAAACGTCTTAAAATAAAATCGTTAATTGCATCAGACGAGGCGGTGCTCATTGAGTATACAAAAGTTACTTTCTTTTTATTAATGATGAAGTCTTTATAATTAATATCTGGTGCGTTATTAGTTTTTTTCTTTAGTTCATCTGTTATTTTTTTTATATTCATAATATCCCTCTTTTTAAATAGTATTAACCGTAAACTTGTAAAAAATTCCAAAAAAAAGGAGATTACACGGTTTCCCATGCAATCTCAAAAAGAATAAAAAGGGGTTGGCTAGTTGTGATACTAGCACCAGCTAAAGCTTTCTTCAGCTGGTGTCATTTATACTAATCAAAAACGTCCTAAAAGTCAACCTTTTTTTAATAATTTTTTAAAAAAAATGATGCCTTAATTGATTTGCAAACAATCGTTTGTTATAATTGAATTGTAATGTGAGGAAGGTATAGTATGGAACTTAGTGAATTATCAGGTATTGGTCCTAAAACATTAGAATATTTGAAAAGTATTAATATATATAATATGGATGATTTAATAAGAGATTATCCATATCGTTTTGATGTACTTGTAAAAAGAAGTATAGAAGATGAACGTTATTTTGATAGCTTTATAAGTGATGGGCTTGTGTTATCTGTTCCAATAATTAGTTTTTTTAAAGGTAAAATGAACAGATTAACTTTTAGATGTAATATTCAAAATAAACTTGTTAAGGTAATTATTTTTAATAGAGCTTTTTTAAAAAGTAATTTAACACTTGGTAAGTCAATTACCATAATAGGTAAGTATAATCCTAAGACTAATACATTAACTGCAAGTAACATAATTTTAAAGCCTTTAAAAACAAAAGAGATAGTGCCAGTTTATCACTTGTGTAAAAAAATAACATCAAAACAGTTAAGAAGTTTTATAAATGAAGCTTTAAAAGTTTCAAATATTAAAAGTAATATTCCAAATGAATTAATAAAAAAATATGGTTTTATAAACGAAAGTGATGCACTTAAGATAATTCATAATCCAACGGATGAAGACTCTTTAAAAATGGCATTTAAAACACTTAAGTATGAGGAGTTATTTACTTATATGTTAAAAGTTAAAATGTTAAAAAAGAAATACGAAGAACATAATGATATGTTTATAAAAAAAGTAAATGATGAAAAAGTAAATGATTTTATTAAAAATCTTCCTTTTAAACTTACCAATGATCAAAAAAAGGTAACTTATGAAATGATTAATGATTTAAAAAGTAATACCAAGATGAATAGACTTTTGCAAGGGGACGTTGGTTCTGGTAAAACGGTTGTTTCGTTTATTTTGGCATATGCTTCTTTTACTGCTGGTTATCAAGTGGCATTAATGGCACCAACAGAAGTACTTGCAAAACAGCATTATAAAAATGCTTTAGATTTATTTAAAAGTACGGATTTAAAGGTAGCTTTATTAACAGGTAAGATGAAACAAAAAGAAAAAAAAGAAATATATAATGAGTTAAAAGATAATAAAATTGATTTATTAATAGGTACTCATGCATTAATTAGTGATGGAACTTGTTTTAATAATTTGGGACTTGTAATAACAGATGAGCAACATCGTTTTGGTGTTAATCAAAGACTTAAATTGAAAGATAAAGCCATAAGTCCAGACGTTTTAATGATGAGTGCAACACCAATTCCAAGAACGTATGCCCTAACTATTTATGGAGATACTGATGTATCAAGTATTAAAACAATGCCAGAGGGAAGAAAAAAAGTTATTACATACGTTAAAAAAACAAGTGAAATAAAAGACGTTTTGCAAGGTGTTTATTTAGCTTTAAAGAATAACAATCAAGCATATGTAATATCTCCTATGATAGAAGAAAGTGCTGATGCTGATTACACAAACGTAAATGATTTAAAACATAAGTTTGAACTTGCTTTTAAAAATTATAAAGTAGGTATGCTTCATGGAAAGATGGATGAAGAAGAAAAAGAAAAGGTTATGCAAAAGTTTAAAGATGGAAAAATAAACATTCTTATATCAACAACCGTTGTAGAAGTGGGAGTAGACGTTTCAAATGCGACGGTAATGGTTATTTTTGATGCTGATAGATTTGGTCTTTCCCAGCTTCACCAATTAAGAGGAAGGGTAGGAAGAAACAATCTTCAATCTTACTGTTATTTAGTAAGCGATAAAGATGCAAAAAGACTTAAGATAATGGAAGAAGAAACAGATGGCTATAAAATAAGTGAGGCCGACTTTAAATTAAGAGGGCAAGGTGATCTTTTTGGCTCAAGACAAAGTGGTGCTTTAACATTTAAATTATCAGACGTAAGACGTGATTACGATCTTTTGGTTAAAGTAAGAGATGATGTAAGTGGGTATATGAAAAATAAAGATTTTAGTGTTTAATAAAGGTAATATTAAATTTGTATAAAGGCAGATTTATATTAGAACACTTACTGAAAATAAAAGACTTGCTATTTTTCTTCACAACACCAAATGCCATATGGATTATAATAAAATATGTGGCTGGTTGTGAGAGTTTAAAGATGGTATAATTGATCAATGGGATAGGTTTGCTTATAATGAATTTTTACAAAAGGCTAATGAATTGCTTTTGGAAAATGATTTTGAAACTATTAAAAATAATTTAATTAATCCAGATAAATCATTAAGAAAATAAAGAAAAAGAGATAAAATTTTAAAGAAGTTAAGATTAAAAAAATAATTAAAAAGTTGCAGCAACGGCGCAACTTTTTGCATTATATTACGAACTTCGACTAATTCCTTAAAAAAAATCCATATAATAACTAACCCGAAAGGAGCATTATATGGACTATTATAATAAAATAAAAGATGTAATAGAGAAAAAAGAAGTAAACGAAAACGTTAGAAGATTACAGTCAAATAAAGATACTTTAAGTGCATATTATGAAATAGGAAGACTACTTGTAGAGGCTCAAGGTGGAGAAAACAAATCAAAATATGGCGATATGTTAATTAAGAGTTGGTCAAAAAAACTAATGGATATATATGGAAAAGGATATTCAACTACCAATTTAAAAAGAATGAGACAATTTTATATTATACAAAAAGGTGCACCAGTGGTGGACCAATTAACATGGACGCATTGGACTATATTACTACCAATAAGAAATGAAAACGAAAGAAACTATTACATAAACCAGTGTATATTAAATAACTTATCAAAAAGAGAATTAATAAAACTAATAAAAGAAAAGGCATTTGATAGATTATCATATGCTGATAAAGAAAACATAAAACTAATAGATAATAAAGACGAAACTAATTATAGCCTAAAAGACATGTTACTTGATCCTATCATAATAAAAGCAACAAATAAAGAAAAGTTAAGTGAAAAGATGTTAAGAAAATATATTATAGAAGAGTTAAGAGATATCTTTTTACAGTTAGGATCAGGCTTTTTATATGCAGGAAGCGAATACAAAATAAGTTATTTAGATAAAAACTTTTACATAGATATGCTTTTATTTAATACTAATTTAAATTGTTACATACCAGTAGAACTAAAACTAAATAAAGCAAATTATAAAGACATCTCTCAAATAAAGTTATACATGAACTTAGTAGATAAAACATTAAAGAAAAAACATCATAACAAAGCAGTAGGACTTATAATATCAAAGAAAAATGATAAGTTTATATTACAATATGTAAATGGTGAGGGTATTTATATGATTAGTTATGAAATTGATGAGTTAACAGGTGATAAAATTAATATTTAATAATTTTTAAAAGTAATTTGTTATAATGTTTT
>CAYSJY010000056.1:0-7901 GCA_964431705.1 uncultured Muribaculaceae bacterium
AGTTGTCCTTTTAGTTTTACTATTAGCGATACTAATATTTAAAATATAAAAGAAAAAGCATACTTAACTATTTTGGGGGTTAAGTATGCTTTTCTTAAAAAATTTTCTTTGAGGAAAGCAGCTAACCATAAGGTTGCTCTTTCTATTTATATTATATATAAAAATAAGTTTAAAATCAATAATTTATAATCCATTTGATTTAAACAATATAATAGGTTAAATGCTTTTTGTTATAATTTAATATAAAAATAGATATACATTTTACAGTTGACGCGTAAATTAAATGATTGGAAAATTGAAAATAATGGCTAACTATATTATAATTATTTTGGAGGTATACTATGAACTGGCAAGAAGTTTATGATAAATTAAATGGATTAGATACTGATTTTGTTAATTTGGATATGGTAAAAGATTTTCTTTCTAAAGAAGAAAATTATGAAACTAAAAATAATATTATTAATATTTTTATCTTTTATTTTATAAATTCTTTAAAAAATAAAGTAAAGGATATGCCAAATTCTTTAGATGATGTAAGAAACATACTTATGAGTTATGGCAATGATATTAACACAATTGTAAAATATTTGGATGCGTTAAAATTAGATTTTAACAATATAGATAAAGGAATGAAATTGATAAATGCTTTAATTTTAATATCTGATAAAGACTATGATTACGAAGATGGATACGAAAATTCATTAAGATGTAAAAATACTGTTAATACGTATAACAGAATATCTGAAATATATGATAATGATAAAATGACTATTGAAGAAAAGTGTGAGTATTGTGTTTCTTTTGAAAATGGTTTAAGTGATGAAGAAAAAGGTGAATTGCATATTCAAACATTTATTGGAAAAGAAGATAAAGTGCTTCTTAATAAAGCATTAACGAAAGTAATGTTAAAAAAAGTTATGACTGGTGGGAATACTTTTTCTAAAGCGAAAAAGTTTGAACAGTGTTTTCTGAATATTGGGGCATATGCGGAAAAAGTGCAAGAAAATGCGAGTTTAGAAGAAAATTTAAAGATGTATGCTAATATTTTAGAAAGTCCATTTTATAAATCATTAAGTGATGTTAAACATATTTAAGAATTTAGTCAATATATAGATTAAATTCTTTTTTTTTGTTATAATTTAATAGGTGAATAGTATGAAGTTGCTTGATAGATTTAATATTAAAACTAATAATATGCATATTTATGATACAGCTTTTTCACACTCATCATATTGTAATGAACATCATATAAAAGATGATTATCAAAGACTAGAGTTTTTAGGAGATAAAGTTCTTGATTTAATTATGAGTGATTACCTTTATAACACAACTTGTTATGAAGAGGGTAAAATGACTAAGATTAGATCAATGTATGTGTGTGAAAACGCTTTATATGAATATGCTATGCTTTTAGATTTTCCTTCTTATGCTAAGGTTGGAAAAGGTGAGGAAGCTAATGGAGGTAAGTTTAGAAAAGCTACGCTTGCGGATATGTTTGAGTCTTTTTTAGGTGCGGTATACATAGATCAAGGATATGTAAAAGCAAGAGAAATAGTATATGAAGTTGTAATTCCGTTTATAAAGGAAAAACCAGAGACGTTTTTCATGGATTATAAATCTGTTTTACAAGAAATGGTTCAAACGACGAAAAAATCAGTTACTTATGAACTTGTTAAAGAAGAAGGACCGGCTCATGATAGAACTTTTACCATGAACGCTGTTGTAGATGGTATTGTAATGGGAACTGGAACAGCTAAATCAAAAAAGGAAGCAGAACAGCGTGCGGCGCATCATGCTTTGGAGAAAAAAGCTAACGTATAAGGGAGTGTAAACATGTATTTAAAACAAATTAAAGCATCAGGTTTTAAGTCTTTTGCAGAAAAAACAATAATTGATTTAACTTCTGGTATATCTGGTGTGGTAGGACCTAATGGTAGTGGAAAAAGTAACATCGTTGATGCGGTGCGTTGGGTACTTGGAGAACAGTCAGTAAAGCAATTGCGTGGAGACGGGTTAATGAGTGACGTTATTTTCTCTGGTAGTAAATCAAGAAAGCCAGCTTCCATGGCGAGTGTTACTTTAGTATTTGATAATACGGATAAATATTTAAAATTAGATTATACGGAAGTGGCCATTAAAAGATGTATTTATAAAACTGGTGAAAATGAATACTTTTTAAATAATGAAAAAGTAAGGTTAAAGGATATATATGATTTGCTTTCTGATACTGGTGTTAACAAAGAGTCATTTAACATAATATCACAAGGTGATATAGCGTCTATTTTATCTAATAAGCCAGAAGAAAGAAGAATTATATTCGAGGCTGCTGCAGGTACTTTAAAGTATCAAAAAAGAAAAGATGAGGCTTTAAGAAAATTAGAAAGAACTCATGATAACATGACTAGAATTAATGATATAATGCTAGAGTTAGAAACTAATTTAGAACCTTTAAAAAAGCAAAGTATTGATGCTAAAAAATACTTAGAAAATAAAAAGGTATTAGATGAGATAGAAGTATCACTAATAGTAAGTGAAGTAAATGAAATAAACGTAAGTTATCAAAGTAATAAAAGATTGGTTAATAAGTTGAATGAAGAAATAATATCATTAGAGAAAAACAGTAACGTTGATTCTTCAAAACTAGAAGAAATAAAATTAAGACAAACTAAGAAAGAAGAAGAATTATATGCTATTCAAAATGATTTAACAAAAATAACGGAAGAAGCTCAAAACTTACTTGGTAAGAAAGATTTAATAATAGAAAGACAAAAATATAATGCTAAAGATTCTAAAGTTCATGAAAACGTTATTAATATTAAAGAATCCATTTTAAGAAAAGAAAACGAGGTTTTTAATTCAAATAATACCATTGAAATCATAAATAAAAAAATAAATGCATCAAAAGAAAAATTTGATGAAACGGAAAAAGAGTTTTTGGTTGTTAAAAAAATGCATGATCAAAATGAAGAAGCACTAACTAAACAAAATAGATTAGAAAATGAAATTAGTTATAAAATTAATATGTTAAGACAGTCAATCGAAAACAATCAAGGGTTACCATACGCGGTTAAGTGTGTATTAGAAAATCCTAAACTTACTGGTATTCATAACGTAATAGGAAATTTAATTGAAACTGATAAGGAATATGCCCTTGCTATTTCAACGGCTTTACAATCTGCTTTAAATTACGTTGTTGTATCAGATGAGTTTGCCGCTAAAGATGCAATTAACTATTTAAAGATAAACAAGTTTGGAAGAGCAACGTTTTTTCCTTTAAACATTATTAAAAAAAGAGAAATAGATAATGAAACATATAGAATGCTTTCAATTGAAGAAGATTTTGTTGGAGTTGCATCATCTTTAGTTAGATATGAATCAGTTTATGATAGCATAATAAAAAATCAGTTAGGAACAACTATTGTTGTAACTAATTTAGAAGCTGCAAACGCTTTAGCAAGAAAAATTAATTATCGATATCGAATAGTAACGCTTGATGGGGAACTACTTCATATCGGGGGCTCATTAACCGGTGGAACTCAAAAAAACATAGGTAACATAATTACGCAAAAACACGAATTAGAAGAAAATGTAAGACTATTAGATGATTTGACTAAAAAAAGAAGAAACATAGAAGAAGATATAAATCAAAATGATGATAAATATAAACGTGCTTTAGAAGAAAAAAACAAAGCTATGGAAGAGAAAACTAATTTAGAAATTTCATTAAAATATGAAAAGGAAAGACAAAAAGTTTTAAAAGAAGAATTAGAAAAACTAAAAGAAGAAGAATCTAATATTAATAGTTTGATAAATGGTACTTTAAATGAAGAAGAAGAAAAAGTGGTAGAAGCTTATTATGAAAAAGAAAAGCAAAGAAAAGAATTAGAAATAAAACTTGATGCTTTAAAAAGTGAGGTAAGTGATTATAAGGATTCCATAAATAAAATAGAGATGGAAAACAAAATTAATAATCAAGAATACTATAAGAAATCAAAAGAGTTAAAGGATTTAGAAATAATGGTAAACAGACAAGACGTAAGGTTAGATACTCTTTTAAATACTTTAACGGATGATTATGGTATGACCTTTGAAAAAGCTAAAAATAATTATTTTTTAGACATGGATGTTAATGAAGCAAGAAAAGTAGTTGATAAATGTAAACTTGAAATTAAAAAATTAGGTGATGTTAACATAGGTGCTATTGAAGAATATGAAAGGGTAAATGAAAGATATGAGTTTTTGAGTAATCAAAAAAATGATTTGGAAAAAGCAGAAAATACCATTTTGCAAATAATAAAAGAATTAGATGAAATAATGAAAGAGAAGTTTTTAGATACGTTTAACGTTATAAAAGAAAAGTTTAAAGAAACCTTTAAGAAATTATTTTCTGGAGGAGATGCAGAACTTAAACTTACTAATCCAGATGATATTTTAACAACTGGTATTGATATTAAAGCACTACCTCCTGGAAAAACACTTAAACATATTTCTCTTTTATCCGGTGGTGAAAAAACCTTAACGGCTATATCGCTTTTATTTGCAATATTAAAAACAAGACCAGTTCCGTTTTGTATTTTAGATGAGGTAGAAGCAGCACTTGATGAGGTTAACGTAGATAACTTTGGAAAATTCTTAGGTGAGTTTAAAGGTAAAACTCAGTTTATCGTTATTACTCATAAGAAAAAAACAATGGAATACGCGGATGTTTTATATGGTGTTACCATGCAAGAGTCTGGGGTTTCAAAACTTGTTAGTGTAAAATTAGAAGATATTAAAAACGAAAATGATAATAGTTAATTGACTTGGTTCGATTTAATTGTTATATTTAAAACATGAGGAGTGATATATATGGTAAAATTTTGTTCAGAGTGTGGCAAAGAGTTAAAAGAAAATAGTTACGTATGTGAAAATTGTGGAAAGAAAGTAGAAGAAAAAAGCAATTCTAACGTATCGTCTAATAATATTGTATACGTTCAGAAAAAAACAAATGGATTTGCAATAGCTGGTTTCGTTATTTCTTTAGTTTCGATTTTTTGCTGCGGTGGAACTTCTTGGCTAGGATTAATTTTTTCAATAATAGGATTAATAAATGCTAAAAAAAGTGAAGGTGAGGGTAAAGGTCTTGCTATAGCAGGTATTGTTGTTAGTGCAATATTGTTATTGCTGCTTATTTCGCTTTATGCACTTGGTTTTATTGCTTCTTTTACAGAAGATTTTGGTACTGATTATGGGGCAGGATATTATTATTTTTAACTATGATTAATTCATAGTTTTTTAATTAATTATGAAAAAAAGAATAATAAAAGTTTTTGGTATCTCATTAGCATTATTATTACTGATAATAATGTTAATAAAACTTATGGATTTTATAAACTTTAAGTGTATATTTAAGTATTTGTTTGGAATTTATTGTGCAGGCTGTGGAACAACAAGAATGATAAAGGCAATGTTTTCGCTTCAATTCTATCAAGCTTTTAGATATAATCCTTTTGTTTTTATATTACTTATTATAGGAGTATTATATGCTTTATACTTGATGATTACATACGTAAAAACTGGAAAAATTAAGATACCTTCTTTTAAAATATTATTAATAATTATTTTTTTATTGTTTATTTATATGATACTAAGAAACATTTCTTACTTTGAGGTTTTAAGACCAACAAAATTATAATAAAAAACGAAGAATAAATCATCTTCGTTTTAAATTGCTCTATATTCATCAGCGTTTTTATACGGATTTTTCTTATCAATTTTATCAATAAATAAAACACCATTTAAGTGATCTATTTCGTGTTGTACACACACTGCTAAATCTTCTCTTAGACGCATTGTAAATTTATTTCCATCCATGTCGTATGCTTCTACCGTTACCCTTGCATATCTTAATACTATTCCAGGAACTTCTCGGTTTACACTTAAGCATCCTTCTCCTTGTTCTACGTATATTTCTTCTTGGCTATTACTAATTATTTTAGGATTTGCGAAAAAATATTTTTTAAAGGAACCATCTTCTTGCTCTTCAACTATTACAAACCATCTTTTTTGAATTCCAATTTGAATTGCGCTCATTCCCCAACCAGCTCTTAGATTGTATTTTTTAGCATATTTTTCTATTTGACTATATCTTAAGTATTCCATTACGTCCTTTATTGTTCTTTTTTCTTCTTTAGATAAAGGAAAAGTAACTTCTTTACTTATGGTTCTTAATCTTTTATCTTTTTCATCTAGTATTTTAAAATTTTTAAACACGATAATCACCTCATAACACGATAATTCTTAAAACGTAAGTATTTTAACATAAAAATTAAGGAAAGTAAAACTTTCCTTACGTTTAAAATTTATTTAAAGGTTATTTTATTAATTAAGTTTTTAAACAATTATTTTAATGTAAAATTTAGTTATTTCCTAACCATCTAGCTCCAATTACAATGACAAGTAAGATGAATAGCACTAATATAATAGCTGCTCCATAACCATTGTTATTATATCCGCTAAAGTATCCACCGGAGCAACATGGAGAGTTATAACCATAACCACCTTGATAACCATAATAGTACATACTAATATCCCTCCTTTTAGATTATCTATTATAGTTTATTAAGTATGTAAACTTTGTGTTATAAAAAATACCTATATATTAAAAATTATCAAAATGTGTTATTATTATAATGATAGGTGATAAGATGAGAAAAGTATTTAACAAAGTAGATAAACCACTTTTAATATTAACTTTGGTTTGTTTGGTGTTTGGTGTTATGATGGTTGGTAGTGCCTCATCTTTAAAAGCTTATATGTCTTATGGAGATAGTTACTATTTTTTTAAGAGACAATTACTTTTTATTTTTTTGGGACTCGTTGCAACCATCATAATTATAAAAACTCCAATAAAAAGATATAAAAACATAATTTATTTTGTAGTTTTAGGTGTTATTGCTACTTTAGTATACGTACTTGTAAAAGGTGAAACTTCCAACGGGGTAACGGGTTGGCTCTTTATTGGAGGCTTTGGTATACAGCCATCAGAATTTGCAAAAACCGCACTTATTTTGTTTTTTGCCATCACGTTTGAAAAATACATGAGGATAAAAAATATATCGAACGTACTTAAGGTATTACCATTTATAGTACCTGTAATATTTATATTCTTAGTATTTGAGCAACCTGATTTTGGTACGATGATGATAATAGCAGGGATAACCGTTGCGATTTTCTTTATGATACCTTATGATAAAAAAACAAAATTCATTATGACTACGTTTACGATTATTTCTGTTTTAATAGTTGCGCTTGTAATGGTAATAACGGGTAAAGGTTTAAGTGAATCACAATTATCAAGACTGAATTTTAAAGCACCATGTACAAGGTATAGAGAAAGTACTGGTTATCAGGTTTGTAATGGGTATATTGCAATAAATACCGGAGGTTTACTAGGTAGTGGATACGGAAATAGTAAACAAAAATATTTGTATTTACCTGAGGCACATACTGATTTTATCTTTGCTATAATAATAGAAGAAATGGGATTAATAGTTGGAATAATAATTATATTAGTTTATTTTATTATTATATGGAGAATAATAATGATTGGTAAAAAATCATATAATTTACAAGGTACAATTATTTGTTATGGTGTTGCCGTATACATTGCATTACACATAATAGTTAATTTAGGAGGAGTACTTGGTGTTATTCCTTTAACCGGTGTTCCGCTTCCTTTTTACTCATATGGAGGATCTTTTATGATAAACTTACTTATATGTTTAGCATTAGTACAAAGAGTTTGTGGTGAAAATAAAATATTTGAACAAAAACATTTAGTAAGATAAAACGTTAGAAATAACGTTTTTCAGACTGTTGACAAATAGGTATAAAAAGTACTTATTTGTCTTTTTTTATTA
>CAYSJY010000057.1:0-7196 GCA_964431705.1 uncultured Muribaculaceae bacterium
TTTTTATATCATTTATTTTGCAAATTTCTATATCATTTATTTTGCTAATCTATAAATGCAGTGGTAAACTTAAAGTAGACAACTAAGAGGGTATAAGTATCCAATATATTTTAGTATGTATACAACTAATTTCTTTTGTATACAACTAGTTTTTTGTTTATCTTGTCTTTTTTTAATATATTTATGCATAAAAAAAGACCCAAAGGGTCGTTCACTAGCAAAATAAACCTGCGCATCTCGCAGGTGGGCATCCCACAATAGCTTTAGACTTCTTAATTAAATTAAGCTTGAACACCACTATTGATTCTGATTCCCTTGTAATAGTTAGCGGGTTAAATATGCTAGCTTACGATACCTTTAGGTCATTAATATTATATCATTATTTTTAAGATTTATTCAATATTTTTTAAATTTCTTTACACTAATTATTGTTTTTGTTGAAATTTAATATAAAATCTTCTATCGTTTTAGCTATTTTATAAAATTTTTCTTCACTATTAATAACGTCTAAACACTTATTATTAATTACTAATCGCATTGTTGGAATACCACAAATTAAAGACGTAACGGTTATTATTTCATTTTCTTTTTCTTTATTTGGTTCGTTATTTTCATCTACTTTAACACCGTTTATTTGTCCTGTTTCTTTTAATTTATCATATAGCCCATCAAAACCTCTTAATGTTTGTCTTTTATTTGTTACGATGTCTATGTCAGTATCATCAGAAAAGGTACTAGAGTGAATATCTATTAAAAGTTTAATTTTATATGCATTAACTATGTTAATAACGGCATTTTTATATGCGTTTTCCTCATCAGTATTAGGATCAGCATGAGTAAAAATTTGAAATATACCAAATGAACTCGTTGCGTTAGACAAATATCTTGTTAATGCTCCAGTAAACTTTTCAGCATCTCTTACATCATCTCCACGTATTTGATTAACAGCGTGTGGTGATGATATTAAAACTGGAACGTTCCCACTTAAAACACGATATTTTTCTTCAGTCCATACGTTAGTACCATAATATTCGTTATTGGCAAAGTCAGCTTCTAAACCTAATATCTCTTCTTTCATGATGACTCTCCTATTCTTAATCTAAAATAATTATATATTATTTTTTTATAAAAAACAACCAAAAGTATGTTTATAAAATATCTTTTTAATATCTTTATTAAGGTGTTAATCTATTTGGTCCTCTAAATAAGAACATGGTTTCTTTTAAAGATGAAAGTCCTAATAATAACATGGTCATTCTATCTATTCCAAGTGCAAATCCTCCATGAGGTGGGCAACCATATTTAAAGAAGTTTTTATAAAACTTAATATCTTCCCCTAAACCTTTTTCATAAGCTTGCTTTTCTAACACATCATACCTGTGTTCTCTTTGAGCTCCAGTTGTTATTTCAACTCCTCTCCAAATAAGGTCATATCCTTGAGGTACATCATCTTTTCTCATGTGATAAAAAGCTCTTTTCGTTTTACTAAAATCAGTTACGAATATAAATTCATGTCCATATTCTTCCATCGCAAATCTGCTCGTTAATTTTTCAGTCTCTGCGTTCATATCCCCAACGTCATGCTCTGGTATTTTATAGTTATACCTTTTATTTAACTCTTTATATAAATCTTGTAATTTAATTCTTGGAAACGGTGTTGTTGGTACAATTACTTCTTTACCGTACCGTTCTTTTATTAAATCACCATATTTTTCTTTTACTGCTTTTAATCCTGCTATAATAAGTTCTTCTTCTAATTTCATAACGTCTTCATATGAATTAATATTAGCAAATTCTAAATCAAAAGCAGTAAACTCGGTTGTATGTCTATTGGTGTTTGAGTTTTCAGCTCTAAAACAAGGTGCAACTTCAAACACTTTTTCATAACCTGATGCAATTGCCATTTGCTTATAAAACTGTGGCGACTGGGCAAGATATGCCTTATTATTAAAGTAATTAACTTCAAAAACCTCACTTCCAGACTCACTTGCAGCTCCAATTAATTTTGGCGTATGTATCTCAGTAAAATCGTTATCATATAAGTATTGTCTCATCGCTCTTACAAACTCAGTTTGAATTTTAAAAATATAAAAATTATCATCGTTTCTTAAATCAAGAAAGCGATTATCCAATCTTGTATCAATAGATTGTGCTTCTTTATTAAAAATATTAATTGGTAGTTCTGACTCAGATTTACTTGTTACTTTAATTTTGCTTGGTATTAACTCTATACCACCCATTTTAACGTTTTCATTTTCTTTTATTATACCGGTTACTTTAATGGTTGATTCATTTGTTAAATTATTAACTATTTCTACCATTTCTTTGTTGTTTTCATCGAATTTTTCAATTGTTATTTGGATTCTTTTTCCTTCGTTTCTAAGTACGATAAATTGTACCCATTTAACGTTTCGTATTTTTTCTACAAAACCAAATAACGTAACTTCTTTATTAATCATTTTTTTATAATCAATCATTTTCTTTGCTCCTCTTCTACTCTTTTTTTTATGTAATCATCTACGTATTTTTCATGTTCTTCTTTGGTAATAAATTCTTGTATATCATTATTTATATATTCAAATTCCCCATTTGCACACATTATTTTATACAACATAATCTTTTGTTTATCATTAATATCTACTTTAAAACGCAATTGTTTTTTTGGAAATATTATAATTGGTCTATTATAATGATTTTTATTAGTGGAGTGGCTGTAATATATAAAACCTAGCCCATTTATTAAATACTCCATACTTCCCTTACATGATAATTCACCATTTATTATTTTCATACGCTTTTTAGGATTTGGTTCTTTATCTTTTAAGTAAAACAAATATTCTACTGCCCAATCGTTATGAGTTGGTGTATGACTATTTTTATAACTTACTTTATAAAACATCCCATCTTGACCAATGAAACCATTATAATCTTTAGCAAGTAAAACATCATCAGTTGGGATAAAATCATACTTTTTACCATCAATTATCATCAGGTATATCCTCACTGTTTAAAGATGCATCGTATAAATCATTTATGTTTTCTTCTAAGTAATATATTAAAGCATCTACTGATATTACTTCTTCTTCTTTTGTTTTAGTGTTTTTAATTTTTACTTCATTCTTATCTAAATCTTTATCATTTAAGACTATTATAAACTTACTATTTAATCTATCTGCTTGCTTTAATCCTGCTTTTAAACTTCTATTTAAATAATCTGTTTCAACTATAAAGCCACTTTTTCTTAGGTCATTAAGTAAATATACAGCATATTTTTTTTCGGTTTCACTTACGTATAACAAAAACAAATCAACAGTATCGTTTATTGGAAGTAGTACGTTTTCCATCTCAAGTGCTCTCATTAATCTATCTAAGCCTACGGCAAAACCAATCGCAGGTGTTTTAGGGCCGTCTAACTGTTCAATTAAACTATTATAACGACCACCGGCTCCAATAACGTTTTGAGCCCCAAAACCTTCTATTTTTGCCTCTACCTCAAACACGGTGTGATTATAATAATCAAGACCTCTAACTACTTTAGGATCAACATCAAAATTAATGCCCATTAACTCTAAATATTCTTTTACTTTTTCAAATCTTTCTTTAGATTCTTTATTTAAATAATCAATTGTTTTTGGAGCTTTTTTCATAATATCTTTATCTTGGTCTACTTTACAATCTAATATACGAAGTGGATTCTTTTCTAATCTTTCTTTGCAATCAGAACACAACTCATCTATATGAGGCTTAAAGTGTTTTACCAAAGCATCTTTATAGTTACATCTTGATTCTTCATCTCCCAAAGAATTTATGTTTACTTTTATTTCTTTAAGTCCTAAAGCTTTATATATATTAACTGCAAGAGAAATAACTTCAGCATCTGAAATTGGATCATCTGTTCCAATTACTTCATAACCAAACTGAGTAAATTCTCTATATCTTCCTTTTTGCGGTCTTTCATAACGATACATTGGCATGTTGTAATACAATTTTACTGGTTGATTAGCATCACCGTACATCTTATCTTCAATGTAGCACCTAACAACCCCAGCCGTACCCTCTGGTCTTAAAGTCATATTTCTTCCACCACGATCAGTAAAATCATAAGTTTCTTTTGTTACGATGTCTGATGTTTCACCTACGCTTCTGTGAAATAGTTCACTTGCTTCAAAAACTGGAACACGAATAAAAGTATAATTGTATTTTTCCATCATCTCATCAATTACCTTTGATACGTATTGCCATCTTTTAGCTTCACTTCCATAAATGTCCTTTGTTCCTTTTGGTTTTGTTATCATTTTATCATCCCTTTCTATAACTTACTTATAAAGTAATCAAATATTTTTTTATTATCATCATCCATGATACTTTCTGGATGCCATTGTACACCAATAAAGCATTTTTTACTTTTATCTTCAACTGCTTCTATCATACCATCATCATTGTAAGCTGAAACTGATATATTTGTATTAGTAACCACTTTTTTATGTTTGCTGTTAACTAGCATTCTTTCTTTACCTATTATTTTATATAATAAAGAATCCTTATTTATATTAACATAATGGACGTATTTTTCTCCTAACTTCCAGTGACCTTCCACAGCTTTCTTTTTACCACCAAATACCACTCCCATACTTTGTTGACCAAAGCAAATACCAAGGGTCGGAATATCGTTATCATATAAATATTTAACAATGTCTAGCTCCATTTTAGAACCACCACGCATGCCACCTGGAATAATAACGCCATCTGCCATTTTTATCATTTCTATAATGTTATCGTAATCGTCATTTAAAGCAGTGTTCATAGGAATTAAATAGTAATTAACATCATAATTTTTAAAAACATTAATTACATCTTCTCTTATCCAAAACGCTTCTTTATCAGTTTCTTTTTCTTTTTTTAATAATCTAAGTAGAATCGCTACTTTTTTCAACTACAATCACCTCTGACACTCCTAATATAAAAAGAGCCCATAAGTCATAGGGATGAACAAAAGTCCACGGTGCCACCCTATTTCACTTTAAGTGCTCTTTATTTCAATTATTTAATTGTCTTTAGTTTTATTTATATTGTAAGCTGTCACTTTCTTACTAAAACTAATTATATTTTATTATATTTTTTAGAATTAGTCAAACCTATAATTTACCAATATCCTTAGAAAAAACTTTTGATTTTCCATTTTCTTACGTTGCTTTAAAAGTAACTCCTTTTTGTAAGGATTGTAAAACATTTAAGGCTCATCAATACCAATAATACTAAGGTAATACTAAATTTTAACTGGTTTTCTATCAAAAACCCGATCTTGATTAAAATCATGTTTCGCGTTATCTTTAAACGTATCATTCGTTTTTACACTTTTATCCATGTTATCTCATACTGTAATTCATTATATCCAATTATAGATTGCTGTAAAGGAAAAAAGGCTATCTAAAGCCTCCACCTCCTCCACCAGAGCCGAAAGAACCTCCGCCTCCTCCGCCAGAAGAGAATCCTCCTCCACCAGATGAGTAGTTTTCTGCTCTTTGCTTTGATGTAGTTGCAGCACGCATTGATGAACGTGCAATAGAATTTATTAATAAGAAATCTCCAAAGCTACATCCCATCGTGTTATATGCGTTTTCTAATAATTCTGGATATAATTTTTCAAACTGTTTAGCGACCTTATCTGCAATACCAAGTATTTGAGCATATATTAAATAATACTCCCACATGTTAACTTCAATCGCTGTTTTATCATTAACTCTAGAAAATTCTTCTAAGAAGTTTTTAAGGCCTTTTAATTTTACACCTTCTTCTTTCATGGAAGGATCAACAACTAAAACTTTTGTTTTAGATGAATTATTATTAGTTTCTGTTATTCTTCCTTCAAGAATTAGATTATCAGTTTTTTTATCTATTACTTTATCAAACCAATTTAAGATTTTATTATAATTTTTTTTGCACCATTTTTCAAATTCCTTAGATTCTAACACATCATCTTTTGCAGCATCCAACATCATTTGATGAAGTTCCATTTCTAATTCATTACCTGATACAAAAGTACTTGAGTTAAGAATAATTGCTGATTCTTCTTTTTTTATTATTAAACCAGTTTCTACTTTTTTAATTTCTATTTTCTTTTCTAATAACCATTTTAAAAGTATTGCTCCTAAAAAATCAGTTTTATTTTTATTTAAATAATAACACTGTGCTATCCAAAACGTTTTATAAATATCTTTATCAAACGGAATATCTCTATAATTAGGAACGTTTTTCGGTAGTACCCTACCGTCTTTTTTAAAATCAAAAACTCTTGTTCCAATGATATTTCTAGATTTTTTTATACCTCGTATTATAATAACAATAATAATACTCCAAAATACAATATTTAATAATCTTGGTAGAAAATCTATGATTTTTTCAAGGAAACTTCCCTTATATTCAGTAGCCCCCTCCTGGGCCATCTCTAAGTAATAATCAAAGTCTTCGTTTATTTCGTTTGAAGTATTAAAGGTTCCTTTATCAAATTTTACAAGTATCGTCATGTATTCGTTTGATTCAAGTGTTCCTTCTGAGTTCATCTCGATATAACCATCATAAACATAAGCAGTGCCTCCATAATTACCAAACCCCCACACGTCTAATTCATCACTAAAATAATCATCTGCATAAATCTTTATATAGACGTTATTAGGTTTTGATGATAATTCATATGGTATTAAGTTCCAATATATCATGTCAGCATCAGTTAATGTTGCAACAAAACCTTCAATATCATAAGTTAAAACGTAGTTATGCTCTCCATACTCACTTATGCCCCAACACAATTCAATACCATCTGATAAATAATTTATACCATTTTTATACGCCTTATCTTCAAATGAGGATGAGGTATCCCATTCATCTAAAAAGTTATATTCATATCCATTTTCACTTACTTTAAAATTTGTTATGTTAGCATTACCAATATTATAATATGGCTTATATCCTTCTGTCCCCTCATTTAAATTAACACTCCAAATCTCCGTTATGTGAGCGGTACCATCTACATCTATGTATATATCCATGTCAATACTTGATATGGTATTTGCCTTTGCAATGAGAGGAAACATAAATAATAATAAAGCAAATGATATAATCTTAAACACTCTTTTCATACTCTTCCTCGTATAATCAATCTTATAGAAATATTAATCTATTTGATTGATCCCTTTCTA
>CAYSJY010000058.1:0-6801 GCA_964431705.1 uncultured Muribaculaceae bacterium
CTAAGGTAATGATAAGACTTGATCCTCCGTAGCTAAAAAATGGAAGTGTAACCCCTGTAATTCATTTTGTGTTATCAAAAAAATAAGGGTTACACCTATACTGATTATAACTTTTTTATGTTTAAACCATGTTTTTAGCTATTTCTGCTAAATTTCTAAACCTTAAATAAACCTTAACAGCTTTCTCTTCACCATCTGATATAACTATTCTACTAATTAATTTCTTAATTACGCTTTTACTCGGATTTTTAAGTGACATAAATTCTTCTACTGCTTTTCTGCATTTACAAAATTCTTTTTCATATGTATCACTTGAATAAAGTTTTAGCTTTTCTTCAATTTTTTGTTTTTCTTCTTGTAATAGCTTAAGTTCTTCTTCATGTTCTTTCGATAGCTTTTTGTATATGTCTACCGATATTACGCCATCTATCTTATCATCATATAAAGATGAAAGCACTTTGTATTTTTTATCAATTTTTTTAGAAATATTTATAAGGTCATTATTTAACTTTTCAACATCCCTATTAAAATAATAAATAGCATCTTCTACTAATTTACTTGAATCATATTTCTTTAAAAATTTACTACCAAGTTCTTTTAAAAAAAGTAATATATCTTCTTCCAAATAATTGTAATTGATTCTATTAGGCGTACAATTACTATACTTTCCTTTTCGTTGATATAAATTACAATATGTATATCTTGAAACACCCTTTTTCCTTTGCTTTTCTGAAATTCCCAAATTATGGCCACAATTACCACATATTAGCAATCCAGAAAGCAAATATTTATCATACTTTTTAACTGATGATACTCTAGATTTACTATTTAAAATTTTCTGAACTTCCTTATATTCTTCTTCACTTATTATAGATTCATGAGTATTCTTTACAATTATTTGATTAGTGCAGTCTATTTTTTTTAGTTTTTTAGATGTATAACTTAGCTTTTCATACGTATGTTGAACCATATTCCCTATATACATTTGACTAGTTAAAATTTTTTTTACGGTAGAATGTTTCCAAACACCGTTACCTTCGTTTTCTGTTACTAATAAGCCTCTAGGCTCTTTTTTATAAACTATTGGTATTGGAATTTTAGAATCTGTTAATTTTTTACAGATTCTTGTAATTCCAAGACCATCTAATACCATTTTATAAATCATTCTTACAACTTTAGCTGCCTCTTCATCAATAATTAAATGGTGATGATTTGCCGGATCTTTTTTATAACCATAACATGCAAATGAACCAATATAATCTCCTTTTTCTTGTTTGATACGAAAGCTAGTTTTAACTTTTTTTGAAACCTCTCTTAAATAAAGGTCATTTACTCCAAGTCTTATACCAAGCATTGAATCTCCAACATTTGAATCATATGAGTCATTAATTGCAATATATCTAACGTCATGTTCCAAAAAATATTCTTCTATATACTGACCAGTCTTATACATCTCACGCCCAAGCCTTGATAAATCTTTTGTAATTACACAATTAATAACTCCATTTTCTATGTCTTTTATCATTCGTTCAAAACCTGGTCTATTAAAATTACCTCCGGAAAAACCGTCATCAACATACTCTCGAACGATATTTAAGCCATTATATTTTGCAAATGAACTATTTATAAGACGTTGACTTTCTATCGACGAAGATTCATCCTTACCATGCCTGATATCTTCTTTGGAAAGTCTTAAATAGTTGCCACACTTATAGATTTTATTTCCTACCATTTTTCAGCTCCTTTCCAATCGGTAGGTTCATTGTATCTACATACAAATATTATCACCTATCTTTGATTTTTGCAAATCATCGTTTTCATTTTTTATTAATTTTTCACTACTCATTTTTTCCTTAAATGATTGCTCTAAAATGTCTTTAAATGATTTCCCGGAATCGTTTGGTATGAAAGTAACTTTATAATTTTTTCTTTTTTCTTTATTCATTATATTATCACCAGTTCTATGTATATGATTAAAAATTTCTAATACAACATTATTGCAAACATTAGACATTTTATTTATTTTCACCTCCCCACAAATTTTTAATATGTATCTCAATCAAATTTTCTTTTTCAATTAATAAAAATGGTTTATCTTTTAAATAATTTTTTAAAGTAAATAATGAAGACTTCTTTAAATTATTAAAATACACCGCTAAATACGTTCTTTCATTAGCAATTTTATAATCATAACTAGCAATATCTTTAGAAAATAGATTCTCTATCTCTTTTAATATTGGATTAAGCTTTTTTATATCATGATCTCTAAAATCGCTTTTAACATGGTTTATATCAATATCATTAATTTTCTCAACTGTATAATAATCATTGATTTTTTTTATTTTATTTATTTTTCTATTTATCATTCCACCCTTATAACAAGAGAATTTGTTATACATAACGGTATTTCTAATAATTGGATAACCTATTATAGGAAAAATAATCGTTTTATAACGTAGTCTTTTTACCTCATCAGCTGTCATTAAATCCCTACCGATTAATGATAATGATTTATTACCATCATGCGTAAGTAAACCAACTGATTGACTCAACGATTTAGATTCAATTGTTTTTTTACCAAGTCTTTTTGAAATTTCATCAGCTGTCTCTTCTGTATTTGTTTTTAAATAGACTAACCCACAGTTATCCAAAATAATACGAGTCACTTCTTTACCATAAACATTATTAAGTTGTGAAAATGATTGTATAAAAAAGTAATATCTCATTCCCCTACTTCTACCAACCGAAACCATCGATTCTATATCTTCAAAAGCAGGACAATTAGCAAATTCCTCAAGTAACCATTCAACCTTTACTTCCAAGCATTTATTATCATTTAAATTAGCTAATTTTATTAACTCTTTATAAATCAAATCAATAATTATAGTTACTATTTGATAATAAGTTTTATCCTCATCAGGAACTATAATATATAGTACCGTTGGACATTTTCCAAAATCATTAAAATTAAAATCGGAATCTGATGTTATACTTTCAACATTTACATCATCAAAAATAGCAGTTTTTTCATTAAAAACCGCCATTATTGATTTAAAGGTATTTTCACTAGAAGAAATTATAGATAGTAAATTATCTTTTGATTTACTGCCATATTCTTTTTCTTCTATCACTTGTTTAAATATTTCAAAATTATCTTCTGATAAAATAGAATTTTGAAACTTCTTTATTCCTGATAATGTTATTTGGTCTTTTCTTATTTTTCCTTCTTCATAAGATTCAAGAAAAAAGGAAATAAGTCCCGCTAAAAAGTTTTTAGCACTGTTATTCCAAAATGGGTCTTTTTGACTTCCTTGTTTTCCTATTATTATCGAAGAAACAGAATTAATTAATCTATTTGCTTCTGCATAATGCATCATTGATAAGTTATTCATTTTAATATTTTCTTTGTCATTCAAAAAAATATTCTTATACTTTATATAACTATCGTATTCATCGATTATTGGCTCAAGTATATTAACATGATTAGATAATTCAGGACTTCTAAAATCCAAAGTATAGATTTTATATCCGTTATCATTAAACATTTTACTTGTTTTTTGAAATAACTCTCCTTTTGGATCTGTTATGACAACACTTCTTTTTTCATTTGCTTTTGAAATAAAAGAGCATTGTGGAATTAAGGCTGTTACTGTCTTTCCAGAACCAGTAGAACCTAAAAAACACCAGTGCGGTGTTTCGTTATCAAAAAATACGTACTTTAAATTTTTCGAGAAAAATATTGGATATCCATGCTTGTTTATATTACTAATCTTTTCTTTGTCAAAGTTATTTTTAATTTCCTTTTTAGTAGAAAACCTAGCACTTCCGCATTCGTTATTATTTACAAGTTTATTTTTATATAATATTGGCTCAATAAATAAAAATATAAATATAAAAAGCACAATAATAGCAATTAATATCATTTTATATTTCCTCTTCAAATAAGTCTTTAAACTTTTCGGCTGATATATCAAGTTCACGATTTATTTCTTTTATAGATTTTTCTATTTCAAATTTATTGTTAAATGTAGGTGTTTTCTTAGATAAATATGATTTTAAAATTTTCTTTTTATCATATAACTTTCCTTTTATATACTGTTGATGAACTATTACCTTTAGAAAATCATTTTCAGTTAATTTATTTTTAGCGTAATTAATAATAACATTATTTATGTAATTATCTAATCTCTTTTCTTTATTAGATATAAAAGTATTATCAACAAAACTAGAAGATATATTATTATCTTTATTAATTTTGATAAAATAATTATTTAAGGCACACAATGTTTTTTTAAACTTTTTATACTCTTTTTTAAAATCTCCATTAGCATTAGAAAAAATATGATTCTTTATTTCAGAAACTAATTTTTTAGAATACTTATCTTTTAAAGAATTATAATAAATTTTACCATTCTTTTTCTTACCTAATTTATCTAACCTTTTACCTAACTCATATATTTTTAATTCGAGAAATAGATCACTTTTATCCTTAAGCAAAAAATTCTTCTCATCAGGGGAAAAATACTTTTTAAGTTCATCTAATTCTACATTTACTTCTTTTACTCTAGCAGTATATATTTTTTCCTTTTCGATTGTATGCGATATTTGATTTTTTAAAAAATTTATTTCTTTATCAGAAAGTTCGCCCTTATATCTGTAACTTATCTTACCTTTAGATGTTATATAATTAGGTTGTTTTTCCATAAAAGAAAAATGAAAATGTAAATTATCAGTATCCGTATGAAGCGATAACTGATAAAACATATTTTTAACATCTTTAAAACCGCACTTTTTAAAAAACATAGGAAGTATCTTTGTAGCCATTTCTCTTTCTAATTTATGAATATCAATATTTTTATTTATATAATCATTATTAAAAGAAACCACACCTTGCCAAAGATTAGAGTTTTCTAAATATTTAACAGCTTGCTTCTTTCTTTTATTCACTTCTTGTTTTGTCGCATAAGAACCATTTTCAATAACTAAATTCATTTCGTTTTCTTTAGTCTCAACATGATTATTTTCCTCAATTATATTTGATAAAGCTTCATACCCTTTATAAATAACATCTTCTATTTTTTGTTTTAATTCTTTTGGCATTTGAGCTTCTTTTTCTTTATACATTTCTTCAATATTTTTAATAGATGTAATGATTATTTTCTCACTATTATACATAAAATCATACCCTTTCATATATTGCTTTTAAATTGAACTAAACAACTTCAATGCCTAAAGCGAACGCAAATCTAATTAATGCTTCTTTTTTCTTTATGTAATAATACCCTAAAGAAAAACCTAAAGCATTAGCAATATATCTGTCATCATAATTATCTTCCTTATCCAAATAAGTCCAATATATTATTTTTCTTTCTTCTGTTGTCAACTTATTAAATGCGATTCTAAACGAGTTTATTTTATTAACTCGTTTTTCTAATTCTATGTTATTGAGCCTAGTGTAATTATTTATATCATTAATATCTAATATTTCCAAAGTATAATCATTAGAAATTTTTGAAGTAGAATTAATATCTATCAATAAACAATATTGAATGTATTTTGTTGCTATATCTTTGATTTTTATTTTTATATCATGCCACTCTAAATCATTGTTCATGACTCCACTTCCTATCAAATCATATATTTTGGTTAATTAGCACGTCTATACATACGCAATGTATGGATTTTAATAAAATTATACATACTTAGAGTATGCTTGTCAAGGAGGGAAACATATATGAAGATAATCGCAAATGACTATGAATCTAAAGACGTAATAAAAATATTACGCGAATGGACAAATTTAAAACAACCAGAATTTGGAAAAAGTATAGGTTTTAGTGGCATGACAATCCAAAGCTATGAAAGAGGAACAAGAAAATACACTTTTGACACATTAATAAGAATAGCAAAAAAATTTGGATATAAAATTACAATCGAAAAAGATGAATGATATGCATACCCTACGTATGGAAAAAGACTTAATTTTAATTTTTTTTAGTATTGTAGATTCATAAGGAGTTCATAAAATGAGAATTGTTGCAAATGATTATAAAGAAAAAGAAGTAATTAAAATTTTAAGAGAATGGTCAGATGAAAGTCAGCCTGACTTTGGAAAGAGTATAGGCTTAAGCGGTATGACAATTCAAAGCTATGAAAGAGGAACAAGAAGATACACTTTTGAAACCTTAATGAAGATAGCTAAAAAATATGGATATAAAATCACTATTGAAAAAGAAAAATAAAAGATTTCAGTAATTACACACTGAAATCTTTTTTGCATAACAACATTTAAATAATTAAATTAATCTTCTAAATTAAATAACTTTGCTTTTATGTATTCATCTAATAAATCAGAATCCTTAGTTACCCATTTATACTCCGTATGTTCTTTACTTAGTATAACTTTTAATTTATCCTTATTTACATTAATGATAAAATCCATTTCTATATTATGAATCATTTTACCATTCTTATTTTTTATCTCATCACTATAATTTGTAATAATAGGATTAAAATCAGATTTAAAACCTATTTCCTCTTTTAGTTCTCTTGCTAAACCCTGTTTTATGCTTTCTCCATCTTCTAAATGTCCACCTGGAAACTCCCAAGCACCTGGATAAAAATCATCATCGTCACTTCTTTTTACAGCTAATAAATAATCTCCATCTTTTATTATTCCAGTTAAAATTATATCAGTTTTCATTATGTTTTCCTCCGTTTTGAATAATTATATTTATATCGTTCAAATCATTTATTAATATACAAAACCATAACTTTCTAATGCCCTTAAAGTTTTAGGAC
>CAYSJY010000059.1:0-6671 GCA_964431705.1 uncultured Muribaculaceae bacterium
ATAAAAAAAGACAAATAAGTACTTTTTATACCTATTTGTCAACAGTCTGAAAGAACATAAAAAATATGTTCTTTTTATACTGTTAATAATTACCAGATAAAATTACTTCTAAAGATCTTTTATAAAGCTCTAAAACACTTGCCCTCTTAACCGTTTTTTTAACAGTAAGAGCAACTTCATTTACAACTTCATCACCATCTTTTAATCTTAACAAACCAATTTCATCGCCTTTTTTTATTGGTAATTCTAAATCATATAATTCCATTTCATAATTAAGATTTTTTTCTTCTTCTCCAGTTTTTATTAAAACACTAGCATCTTCCTTAGTAACTATTTCTATTACTTCATCTTGTGCTTTATTATATTTTTTCCTTGACACTACTTTTCCTTTTTCTATTTCAACTTGCATTTTATATGAGTTGAAACCATAGTCTAAAAGACTTGCCATTTGTTCATTTCTTGATGAAGATGATGAAGCTCCCATTATTACACCTATTATTCTCATGTTATCTTTTTTAGCAGTTGCAGTTAGACAGTATCCTGCTTCTTTTGTATATCCTGTTTTTAAACCATCGGCACCCTCGTATGTTTTAATTAATTTATTGGTGTTTACAAGCCAAAATTTATTATCCGTATCCTGTCTTAAATAATCTTCATATATGGTTGTGTATTCAAAAATTTTCTCATGTTTAACTAACTCTTGTGCCATAAGAGCCATATCATATGCTGAAGAGTAATGATTTGCTTCATCAAGTCCTGTTGCATTTTTAAAATTGGTATCAACAAGACCTAATTCTTTTGCTTTCTCATTCATTTTTTCAACAAATTTTTCTTCAGAGCCCGCTATCGCTTCTGCAAAAACAACGGTTGCATCATTAGCAGAACCTATAGCCACTGCTTTAAATAAATCTTCGACAGTCATCTTTTCATTAGCTTGTAAAAATATTTGACTCCCGCCCATTGATGCAGCATTTTTTGATGCCGTTAAAGTATCATCCCACTTTAAGTTTCCTTTTTCTATTTCTTCTATGATAAGAATCATGCTCATTATTTTAGTCATAGATGCTGGTGCATATCTTTCATGGGCATTTTTTTCATACAATATTTCACCGGTTGATGCTTCTATTAATATAGCACTTTTTCCATCAGTTAAAATTCCATCACTTTCTTGTTCATCCTCGGTTTGATCATCACTACAATCTTCATTTTCACAACTTGATGAATCCTCAGTAGTAGTCTCTGTGCTAGTTGAATTTTCAGTACTACTTTCAGCATTAACAATAATAAAAGGTATTAATAATAGTATACAAAGAATTAAAAAACATATTTTTTTCACCATTTCACCTCTAGTAAAAAATATGTTTTTAATTGTTTTTTATACTCACTATTTTTATAAATAACTTAAAAAGAAAACTAATTTTCCTTTTCTTCTACTGTCTTAGTACTATGAGACGAAGATAAAAAAGTTACTCTTTCACCAATTATTTCAGTTACATGTCTTACTTTTTCATCTTCTAATTCTATTTTCCTTGTTTGAATCCTTCCTTTTACCCCTAAAAGATCTCCTTTACGACAGTATTCAGTAGTTGATTCTGCCACGTTACTCCATAAAACACAATCAATATAATCAGTATCATATTCCCCATTTGAATTTTTATATCCCCTTGGAACTGCTATGGTAATATTGGTAACGTTTCTTCCAGTATCAGTTTTTCTTAACTCTGGATCTCTTACTAATCTACCAACTACTACTAACTGATTCAACATAATTTCATCTCCTTTCAAAGTGAATATACAATATATAAAATTTTTTATCAAAAAGCAAAAAATGAATTTTTGAAAGATAATTATATAAAAACTTATTTTTTTGTATAAAATAAAAAAAGATTTTTGCTAGATCTTAAAAACAAAAATCCTTTTTTAGTAATTCGTAAAACAAATTACGACATATTAAACACTTGTAAAACATGCACTAATTTATCTATTTCTTCTTTAGTATTATAAAAATAGAAACTTGCTCTTAAAGTTTTGCTTACTCCTAATACTTCTGATAATATTTTAGCGCAGTGACTACCAACTCTCACACAAATATGATTTTTATTTAAGTAACTAGATACCTCTTTTATTGGTACGTTATCTATATTAAACGTAATAATTCCATTTTCTATATCCTTATTATATATTATTATGTTTCTTATCTCACCTAATTTTTTTATAGCATACTTTTTTAAATTTATTTCATGTTCGTGAATGTTTTCAATTCCAATTTTATTTATATAATCAATAGCAGCCCCAAGACCTAAAATTCCTGCTATATTTTGAGTTCCTGCTTCCAATTTTTGTGGTAATTCTTTATACAAAACGTTTTTGTTACTATCAAAAAACATATTCATACCGCCGCCAACTATTATTGGATTTATTTTTTTTAAATACTTTTCTTTTCCATATAAAACACCTATTCCAGTTGGACCTAACATTTTATGTGCAGAAAAAACCAAAAAATCACAATCAATATCGGTAACATCTATCCTTTGATGAGGAGTACTTTGAGATGCATCTATTAAAACAAGTATCCCCAACTTGTGAGCAAAAGTACATATTTCTTTAATAGGTCTTACATCCCCTATTACGTTTGTTACGTGTGAAATTGCTATTAACTTAGTGTTTTTATTTATTTTTTCTTTTACTTTTTTTAAAGAAACCGAAAAATCATCTTCTAAATCTATGTAATTGATTATGGTTCCATTTTTTAAAGACATATTAAACAAAGGTAAAATAAGTGACGCATGCTCTGATTTCGTTGTTAAAACCTCATCACCTGATTTTAGATGTGACCTTAAAAAACCTTCTATTACCATGTTAAGTGACATTGTAGCACCATAGGTAAAAACTATTTCATTAGATGATTTTGCATTAATTAGCTTTGCAACTTTTTTTCGTACGTTTAATATCTTATCATCTACTAATAAACTCAAATCATAATCACCACGAGAGGCATTAACAGAATAATCCTCATAATAATTACTAACTTCTTTTATAACACTATTAGGTTTAAAAGTGGTTGCAGCATTATCAAAATAAATAACATCTTTATTTAACATTTTAAAATCTTTTTTATAATTCAAAAGTATCACCCCACTGTTATTTAAATTCTATTAATAATTCATTAATATTTTATTCTTTGTTTAATTGAAAGTATTTACTATTAACACTATAAATAAAAAAAACAAGTTTTACTTTGTAATTTAAATTAATAAAAATATTATTTTTATGATAAAATAAAAACAGAGGTGAATAACATGAAAGAAGATTGTATTTTTTGTAAAATAATAAGTGGTGAAATTCCAAGTATGAAAGTATATGAAGATGATTTATGTATGGCCTATTTAGACATTAATCCTGATAGTGATGGTCATACTCTAATTATTCCTAAAAAGCATTACACTGATATCTACGAATTACCAAAGGATGTATTAGATCATATATTTGAAGTTTCAAAAAACTTAATGAATGATTTAAAAGATAAACTTAATTGTACTGGTTATACCCTAATGATAAATTATGGTAGTAGTCAGCAAGTAAAACATTTTCATTTGCATGTTAAACCACAATATGTAGATCAAAAAGTAATTGAGTTTATAAAACATAAAGAATTTTTAAAAGATCCTAAAGAAGTACATGAAATAATAAAAGAGGCTTAAAAACCTCTTTTAATTTATACCTAAATATTCCTCTAGTGCAAGTCCACTTTGCTTTACTTTTGTTGCAATTTCAACCCCTAAATATCTTATGTGCCATGGTTCATAAATATAGCCTGTTACGTCTGTTTTACCTTTCGGATACCTTATAATAAAACCATATAAATGAGCATTCTCATCTAACCATTTAGCTTCCATGGTATCCTCAAAAGACCGATCAACACTTCCAACGTCAAAAGCAAGACCAGTTTGATGCTCTGAGTATCCTGGTTTTGCAGAATAAGTATTAGCAAGTACTTCACCATCTTTTAAAACATACTTTTGATGTAAAATATCTTGATCCTCATACGAACGATATCCAGAAATCAAAGTCAAATTAAGGTTTAATGTTTTAGCATCTGCCTGCATGTTTTTTAAAGCATCTAAAGCTTCTTTATTGACCTTAGGATCATAATCTTTTGGTAAGCCATAATTTTTATTTACGATTAAAATACCATCAACGTAAGTGATACCATCTTTTACCTCTATTGTCGGTTCTTGATTAACTTCTTTAGTTTCTTCTTTTTCTACGTTAATTCTTCTGTAAAGATATTCATTATAATTATCTGATATTTTTGCTTTATATGTAATTAAGTATGAACCAACTTTATTACTATTTAAATTAGAATTTATTTCTATTGCATTACTTTTTTTATTATTAATTATTAAAGTAACATACTCATCCTCATACACATTTCCATTGGTTAAATTAATTATGCTATCTCCATTTAATTTAAATGTCACATAATCATCCTCATGAATCATTTTATAATTTTCTTTTACCTTATCACAAGTTTCTTTTTCTTTAGTTATTCTTATTAATGTGTTGTTTATAATCTTAAAACCATCTTCTTGTAAATTATCATATAAAGCTTCTTTTACAATTTCATCATCTGTATTAACCTTGTAATTTTCTTTTATAATACATGTTTTAAAATAACTTATAAAAGTAACTTCATTTTCAATTTTATAATTTTCTTTTTTTATTATAAAATCTTCTTTATATTTGCTTGAAAAAAATAAATATAAGAAAGTTATAATATAAAAAGACAAAGACAAAATAATAAATATAAATACTAATAAATTAAAAATTTTTAACTTTTTACCATTTATCTTAAACATTAAAATCACCTTTTTATACATTTATATTTTGCGTTATATTTATTTAATTTATTAGAAAAAGAAGCAATTTTTTTGCTTCTTTTAACACATAAACGAACCAATTATTATAGCAAGTAAAATATATAATACTATTATTAGTAAATAACTACTATTACCTTTTCTTAAGATGCATCCACAAGAACTAGTAGTTGTTTGGTTAGAGCATGCCATAATTTACAAACCTCCTTTTTATATTAAACGTAAGCACCTATTATGATTACTAATAAAATAAATAGTACTAATATAATTCCAGCACCAGATGTGTAATTGTTACCCATAATTCATTCCTCCTTTTCGTCTTTTCAAAGTATTTTATGGTAATCGTGGAAAATGTGTGATTATGTTTGGTAAAAAAGTTGCCAGAAAGCATATAATTTGTTATGATATATAAGTAAAATGATAGGAGGATAACATCATGGCAGAAAAAAAAGAAAAAGACGTAAGTAAAAAAACAAATACTAAAAAAGTTAAAACTACGTCTAAAAAAGATGAAACTAAAAAAGAAGTTACAAAAAAAGTAAGTAAAACAAAGCCTGTAAAAAAAGAAAAGGAAAAAAAGAAAGTAACTAAAGAAGACAAAGTAGTTGATACTCATGCTTCAAAATTAAAAAAAGAAAAAAAGGAGTCAAGATTTAAAAAATGGTTTAATAACCTAACCTTAGAACAATTAATAATCGGTGGGGTTACTATTATCGCTGTTTTATTAATCGTTTTAATTTGTGTTTCAACCAAAAACACAAAAACAAAAGATGGTGATGATATCGTTATAAAATTAGATGGACTTACCATTACCGCAGATGATTTATATGAAGAGCTAAAGGCTCAAGGTGGACAAACAGTTGCTATTAACATGGTTGATGAATACATATTAAATCAAGAATATGAAACAACGGATGAAATGGAAGAAGCAGCAGAAGCAACCATTGAAAATTATAAGAGCACTTATGGGGATAGTTATGAAACATTTTTAGAGTATAATGGTATAGCGGATGACAGTGAGCTAAAAGAGTTGTTAATTCAAAATACTAAATTATCTTATGCTACTGAAGATTACATAGAAGATAATTTAACTGATGAAGAAATGCAAGAGTACTATGAAGAAGAAATAGTTGGTGATATATCAGTTAAACACATATTAATTGCCTATGAAGAAGATGATAGCTTAACTGATGAAGAAAATGAGGCAAATGAAGAAGCAGCTTTAGAAAAAGCAGAAGAAATAATTGAAAAACTACAAAATGGTGAAGATTTTGATGAACTTGCCGCAGAATATTCAGATGATGAATCAACTAAAGATTCCGGTGGTGATTTAGGTTACTTCAATAAAGGTGATATGGTTGAAGAATTTGAAGAAGCAGCATATGCTTTAGAGGTTGATGAGTATACAACTGAACCAGTAAAAACAGAATATGGATATCATATAATACTAAAAACTGGTGAGAAAGAAAAGCCTGATTTTGATACTGTTAAGGAAACCATAATAGAAGAATTAATAGAGCAAAAAAAAGATGAAGACAGTAACATAAGTATAAAAGCAATGATTGCTTTAAGAGAAAAATACAACATGCAAATAAAAGATAAAACAATAAAACGTGATTATAATGATTACATTGATGAACTAACTTCTAGTAGTTAAAAAAAACAGTTCATGAGAATTTAAAACTCTGAACGAGAGTGTAAAAAACTTTGTGTAAAGTTACCAACCTATGGTATTATAGAGAGAGTGTAAAAAACTTTGTGTAAAGTTACCAACCTATGGTATATAGATGATTG
>CAYSJY010000060.1:0-3733 GCA_964431705.1 uncultured Muribaculaceae bacterium
GTTCAAGATTAAAAATATGTAATTAAACTAACTTAGATAAAAAAGTTAGTTTTTTAATATTTATAGGGTAATTTAAGAAGTTGTAGTTAATAATTAATGTGAGAGCAACCTAAAACCAAAGGTTAGATATGCTTTCCTCTTTTTTTCTTTGAAAAGAATAGAAAGAGGGTGATGCCTATGAAACGAGAAATGAATTTTCTTAAAGTAGTAGTTGTCCTTTTAATTTTATTATTAGTGATGCTAATACTTAAAATATAAAAGAAAAAGCATACTTAACTATTTTTGGGGGTTAAGTATGCTTTTCTTTAATAAACATTAGAGGAAAGCAGCTATCCATAATGTTGCTCTTTCTATTTATATTATATCCAAAATTAATTTTAATATCAACATAAAATATAAGAATTTTACGCTTTTTTCTTACGAGGATTTTAAAAAAATGATATAATTTATATATAGCAGTAAACCTTTATTCTGCTGTTTTTTATTAAGAAAGGAGTGTTTAGATGTTTAAAAAAGGGTCATATGTAATTTATAAAAGAGACGTTTGTAAAATAATAGATATTACTAAAAATGAGTATACTAATCGTGATAGTTACATACTCGTTTCTTTATCTGATGAATCACTAAGGATATGTGTACCAACCGATAATAAAAATGGATATTTAAAAAGATTACTTACTAAAGAAGAAATAGAAAAATTAATAGATAATATTCCTAATATTAAACCAGTTGAAGCTGACTCTCATTTATTAGATAACGTTTATAAAGAGCTTTTTAAAAGCGGTAGTCATGAGGATTTAATTAAGATAATAAAAACAACGTATTTAAGAAATAAAAAAAGGAAAGAAGCTAAAAGAGGCATTGGACAAAAAGATGATGAATATTTTAAAAAGGCTGAAAAATACTTGTATAATGAGTTTTCCATTGTGTTAGGATTAGATTTTGATGAAACCAAAAAATATGTTTTTGACAAGGTTAAAGAAAATGAAAAAGATTAAAGATAGTTTAAGGTCTTTATCAAGTTTAGGACTTGATAATAAAATAGTTGAGAAATTAAAACTAAATGGTATATCATCTACTATGGAATTATGTAAAACAAATAGAAAAACTCTTAAAAAGTTGAATTTTAGTGTAAGTGATGTGAATTATATAGAAGTAAAATTACAGTTATTAGGTCTTGATTTATCAAGAAAATAAAAGTCATTTTGGCTTTTTTTATTTATATTAAGCTTTTTTAACTTGAAATCTTTGTGTCCAACATTATACGTGTTATAATATTATTGGTGATTGCTTTGAAAAGAATATTAATTATTGAAGATGATTTAACACTTGCAAATGAGTTAAAGGAACTTTTGGATAATGCTGGATATTTATCTTACATAGTAAAAGATTTTAAAAACGTTTTAGATAGGATAAATGAAAATGATTATGATTTAATATTATTGGATATTAATATTCCATACATAAATGGGGAATTATTATTAAAAGAAATAAGAAAGACAAAAACAACTCCTGTTATTATGGTAACAAGTAAGAATACTGAAGCAGATGAGGTTTTATCCATTTCTTATGGAGCGGATGATTATATTACAAAGCCGTATAATCCAACCATTCTTTTACTAAGAATAAATAACATCTTTAAAAGAATTGATAATAGGGGTAACGTAATAAGTTATAAAGATTTAAAAATAAACGTTGGAAAAGGAATAATTACCAAAGGTAAAACGGAAGTTATTTTAACTAAAAACGAGATGATAATTTTTAATTACTTACTTAATAATCAAAACAGAATCGTATCAAGAGATGAGTTAATGACTGATTTATGGAATAATAGTGAGTACGTAAATGATAACGCACTAACCGTTAACATAAGTAGATTAAGATCTAAATTAAAGGATTTAGGGTATGAAAATGCAATTGAAACAAGAAAGCGTGCAGGTTATATACTATCATGAGTTTTTTTAAATATTTAAAAGATAAGTTGTTTGTTATTTTAACATTTTTATTTTCATACTTAATTATTCTATTAATGCTTTTGGCGTTTAAAATAAATTATTCTTTAGTAATTGCGGTAACGATTATTTTATTATTAAATTTTCTAATAATTATTTTAATAGATTATTTTAGAAAAAAGAATTTTTATGATAGTCTTGTTAATAACACGGAAAAATTAGATAAAAAATACCTAGTTTTAGAAACGGTTTATAAACCAGATTTTTATGAGGGGAAAATAGTATATGATGTTTTATATGACATTAATAAATCAATGACGGAGAACGTAAGAAAACATAATGATTCTTTAACGGAATTTAAAGAATACGTAGAAATGTGGATTCATGAAATAAAGGTTCCTATCTCGTCTTTAGTTTTACAAATTCATAATAATAAAGATAAAAAAAGTAAGAATATTTTAAATAAAGTAAATAAAATAGATGAGTTAACTGAGCAGATTTTATATTACGTAAGAACTGAAAATTTAGAGAAAGATTACCTAATTAAAGATGTTAATCTTAATAAGGTAGTAAGTGAGGTAGCCTTAAAAAACAAGGATTATTTATTAGAAAACAAAATCAGCTTAATTTGTAAAGACTTGGATTACAGTGTTTTAACAGATTCTAAATGGCTTATTTTTATCATAAATCAAATCATAAATAACAGTATTAAATATAAAAAAGAACTTGGGGATGCAATAATTAAAATTTATGCTGAAAGTAATTTAAAAAGTGTAAAACTTATCATTTATGATAATGGAATTGGAATAATAGAAAGTGACTTACCTAGGGTATTTGATAAATCTTTTACTGGATACAACGGAAGAATAAGACATAAATCAACTGGTATGGGACTTTTTATTGCAAAAAACTTATGTGATAGACTGGGTCATAAAATAGAAATTGAATCTAAGCATAATAAGTATACAAAGGTAATTATTACTTTTTACAAAAATGATTATTATAAAGAAATTACAAAAAAGGATGAGTAATGAAATTAGAAGAATTATTTTTAAGAGAAATAAAAAAGAGGATATTGATGATTATGTTAGGCTTGAAAAAATTGTAAAAGATAATATGCAGCATCCTGATTGGCTTGGAGATTTTAGTAAAGAAGATTTAATTTTAATTGCACGGGACGTATATATGTGTGGTATAAAGATGATTTATCAGTGTGTGCAAGTATTTTAATACCTGCTGATGAAAAAAAGTGTAGATAAATTTTTTCAAGTGATTTAATTATAAAGAGGTAATGGATTTTGTACCTGAATTCGTTCGTCCTAATTTTGTTGGAAATAATCTTCAAAGTCAAATGATTAAGTTTTTACAAGGAAAATGCATATAAGAAAATTATAAATATGTTATTGCAACGGTTCATCCTGATAACGTTTATTCAATAAATAATTTAATAAAAAATGGCTTTAATGAAATAGGTTATCTTAAATTGAAAAGAGGACCTAGAAATGTATACCGAAAAAACATTAAACATTACAAAATTGTAATGTTTTGTAATGTTAAACGTGCGATAAATTTTATATTCAAGTATAAAATAGATACTGAAAGGAAGTGATTTTATGAAAGAAATTTTAAGCGTTAAAAACGTGCTTAAGTACTACGGTAATAAATCATCTTTAACAAAGGCAATTGATGATATTTCTTTTTCAGTCTCTAAAGGTGAGTTTGTCGCGATATTGGGTGCATCAGGAAGTGGTAAAACAACACTTTTATATGTTATATCAACA
>CAYSJY010000060.1:3743-6479 GCA_964431705.1 uncultured Muribaculaceae bacterium
CAATTGATAAAGTATCTTCTGGGAATATTATTGTAGATGATGTTGATGTTACCAAATTAAAGGGTAATGATTTAAATAAGTTTAGAAGAGAGGATTTAGGATTTATCTTTCAGGATTATAACTTACTTGATACTTTAACGGCGTATGAAAACATTGCTCTTGCTCTTTCTATTCAAAACGTAAAGATAAGTGAAATAGAAAAAAGAGTAAAAAAGGTAAGTAAAGATTTAGGAATAACTCAAATATTAAAAAAATATCCTTATCAAATGAGTGGTGGACAAAAACAAAGAGTAGCATCTGCAAGAGCTATTATCACTAATCCAAAACTAATTTTAGCAGATGAACCAACCGGATCATTAGATTCAAAATCATCTAAAATGTTATTAGAGAGTTTTAATTATTTAAACAAGGAAAACCAAGCTACTATTTTAATGGTAACTCATGATGCTTTTTCAGCTTCTTTTGCTACTCGTGTAATTTTTATTAAGGATGGTAAAACATTTAGTGAAATAAGAAAGGCAAATAAAACTAGAAAAGAATTTTTTGATGAGATTATTGATGTAGTTACCCTATTAGGAGGGGATTTAAATGATGCTCTTTAAACTAGCATTTAAAAACATCAAGAAAAGTATTAGTAATTATGTCATTTACTTTTTAACCTTAATATTAGGTGTTTCTATATTTTATATATTTAATGCAATTGATTCTCAAACTGCTATGATAATGGTATCAGAAAGTACTCAAGAGATAATAGAACTTATGATAGATATGTTAAATGTTGTTTCTGTTTTTGTCTCATGTATTTTAGGTTTTTTAATTATATATGCTTCAAGATTTTTAATAAAAAGAAGAAATAAAGAATTTGGAATTTACATGACACTTGGTATGAGTAAGAGTAAAATATCTAAAATTTTATTGACAGAAACCATTTTAATAGGTTTATTATCTTTGGTAGTAGGGTTAGCAATTGGATGTGCTTTGTCACAAATAATGAGTGTTATAGTTGCTAATATGTTTGAGGCTGATCTTACTAATTTTACTTTTGTTATAAGTAAAAGTGCCATAATTAAAACGATTATTTATTTTGCTATTATGTACTTGATAGTTATGATATTTAACACTATTAGTGTATCAAAGTGTAAGTTAATTGACTTAATAAACGGTAGTAAAAAAACAGAAAAAATTAAGTTAAAAAATCCTTATTTATCAATTATCATTTTTATAATTACGGTAATTATCATGGGATATTCTTATTATCAAGTAAGTATAAATATAGAAGCTCTATCAGATACATGGCGATTTATTTTGGTAATTACGCTAGGGGTTTTAGGGACATTTTTATTTTTTTTCTCATTATCAGGATTAATTATCAGAGTATTGCAATCTTTTAAGAAAATATATTACAAGGGTTTAAATAGCTTTATTATAAAACAATTTAGTAGTAAAATTAATACCACGATATTTTCTATGACCATTATTTGTTTGATGCTTTTCATAACGATATGTGTTTTTTCAAGTTGTATGTCTATGAAAAACGCGATGACTTATAACTTAACAACCTTAGCTCCGGTAGATATAGAACTTACTAAAACAAAAAATGATTCTTATGACTTAGATGAAAGTATTATTAAGAATTTAGAAGATACAGGTTTTGATTTGGATAAATATCTTGATGATGTTGTTGTAATTTATAGTTATACATCTACTGATTTAACATTAAAAACTACTTTAGGTTCTTTTTATGAAGAAATAAGTAATGAATATTCCTTTATCTCTTATTCTTATGATGAGAAAGAAACTATAATAACCATAAGTGATTACAATAAGATAGCGAAAGTATTAGGACTTGAGACATATAGTTTAGAAGATGATGAATATATTCTAATGGCAGATTATAAAAGAATGGTTGACATTAGAAACGTGGCTTTAGAAGGTAATGTTTCTATTACCATCTCCTCTAAGGTTTATTATCCTAAATATAATGAATGTATGGATGGCTTTCTTCTAATATCTAATAGTCACATAACATCGGGTGTATTTATCGTACCAGATGATGCCGTTAGTGATTTAGTAGTAGAAAAAGAATATATGTACGCAAATTATAATGCTAATACTGATGAAGAAAAACAAGAAATTGAGGATTTAATAACAAGTAAAATAGATGAGATAAATGCCGATGAAACATACGTTTCACTTGATACAAAACTTTCTATTTATGAAAGAAGTGTTGGGCTTGGTGCTATGGTGGTTTTTATAGGACTTTATCTTGGAATAGTTTTCTTAATAAGTAGTGCTGCCATACTTGCTTTAAAAGAATTATCTGAATCGGCAGATAATAAAGAAAGATTTAGAATGTTAAGAAAATTGGGAGCGGATGAAAAGCTTCTTAATCAAGCTTTATTTAAACAGATATTCATATTTTTCATGTTTCCACTTTTACTTGCAATTATTCATTCTATATTTGGAATTATGTTTTGCAATTACGTTTTAGAAACCTTTGGAAATGAAACTTTATTATTATCTATTACTTTAACAGCGATTTTTATTGTAATAATATACGGTGGTTATTTATTAATTACTTATTTATGTAGCAAAAACATTATTAAGGAAAGAAGATAATGATAAATAATAATGATTTTATTACGTCATTGTTTCCATTTGGGATAGTAATATTAGTTGTAATTATAATACTTATAATAAGAAGAAAAAAGGATTAGGTAAAAAAACTAATCCTTT
>CAYSJY010000061.1:0-6450 GCA_964431705.1 uncultured Muribaculaceae bacterium
TCAATTAACTAAAATATTAGTTTTTTTAAAATAGGTAGTTTGTCAACACTCTGACTAGTAAAAATACTAGTTTTTTTTAAAACAAAATTTGACAATTTATTC
This sequence comes from uncultured Muribaculaceae bacterium, assembly GCA_964431705.1. Lineage (GTDB taxonomy): Bacteria > Bacillota_I > Bacilli_A > RF39 > UBA660 > Aphodocola. The sequence continues at coordinate 103 of CAYSJY010000061.1, forward strand.
ATTTTTTTTATGCATAATAGTTAGCAATATTTTTGAAGAAAGGGTTTTGGAAATGAAAGAATACGAAATAAACATAAAAACTTTGGTAATAATACCAATTAATGAAAATAAAAGTAGAGTTATTGAAAAAGACGGAGATTTTATTGTTAATTTATCTAGCAAAGAAATAATGGATAATAGTTGTAAATTTTTCGGTAGTAGTTACGATGGAAGACTTCAAGGTACAAAAACTTTAACAGGATTATCTTATAAAGCACCAATTATTATTGAAGAAACAAAAAAAATTATTTTTTTTCCAACTAAATCTCCTAGGTCTTCTTCTTGTTGTTGGGTATCTTACAATAATATTTCAAGATATGAGGAATTAGAAAATAAAGAGGTGATTATACATTTTAATAATGGAAAAAAAGTAAAATTAAAAACATCATATCAAATTATTGATAATCAGGTATTAAGATCAACGCGATTAGAATTAGTTTTAATAAAAAGAATTAATGAATTTATATAAAAATAACAATAATTTTATAAATAAAGCTAAAATTAGCCTTATTTTGTGGTATAATTAGTATGTATGTAGTAGTATATACAAAAGGGATATAGGTGGTTTAAATGGGCATTAAAATACTTGATTATGTTTTTAAAATGTTTAGAATTGAATAATTTTAGAAATATTTCTAAAAAAACATTTGATTTTAATAAGAATATAAATATTTTTATAGGAAATAATGCCCAGGGTAAAACAAATGTTCTAGAAAGTATCTATTTTCTTGCTATAACAAAATCACATAGAACTCATAATGAATTTAATTTAATTAAACAAGGTGAATTGTATACAAAAGTATCAGGTGTTTTTTCTAATGAAAACAATGATATTCATTCACTTTCTATATTATTAAATGAAAAGGGTAAAAAAGTTAGTATTGATAATATTGCTCAAAAAAAAATAAGTAATTATTTATCAAAACTTAACGTTATTATGTTTTGTCCTGATGATCTAGAAATTATAAAAGGTTCTCCTAGTTTAAGAAGACGTTTTTTAAATATTGAACTTTCTCAATTTAGAAGTGATTATGTGTTCTTATATAAAGAATATAATCAAATATTAAAACAGAGAAATGAATATTTAAAACAAAAAAATAATGCTAAATTTGATAAAACTTACTTTAATATAATTACCGATAAATTAATTGATAAAAATATAAAATTAATTAAAATAAGATATGATTTTGTTAATATATTAAATAACTATCTGGAAAAGGCATTTGAAAGTATTTCAAATATTGGGACTTTAAAAATAAAATATAAAAGTTTTATTAGTGAAGAAGATTTAAAAAGGAAAGATTTAAAAACTTTTTTAATTAGGAAATATGAATCATTATTTACTAAAGAAATACTTCAAAAAACAACACTTTTGGGTTGTCATAAAGATGATTTTAAATTGTATTTAAATGATTTAGATGTAATGGATTTTTGTTCACAGGGGCAACAAAGATTATCAATCTTAAGTTTAAAATTAGCAGAAATAGAGGCTTTCATAAACGAAAAACACATAAAACCAATAATTTTACTTGATGATATTTTTAGTGAATTAGATGAATTTAAAAAAAATAATATAATAAATTATTTTAAAAAAGATTTACAAATTTTTATAACTACTACTGACATAAAAGACATAAATGAAAAATTAAAAGAAAAATCTTGTATTTTCGTTGTTGAAAATGGAAATTTTGAAAGTGAGGAATAACTATGGAAGAAAAAACAAATGAACATTATGATGCCTCTGATATACAGGTTTTAGAAGGTCTTGAAGCAGTAAGAAAAAGGCCTGGAATGTATATAGGAACAACAGATGTAAAAGGATTACATCATTTAGTTTGGGAAATCGTTGATAATGCAATAGATGAATCGTTAGCAGGTTATTGTAATAATATTGAAATAATTATAAATAAAGACAATTCTGTTACGGTTAAAGATGATGGTCGTGGTATACCAGTAGACATTCATCCAAAAACAAAAATATCAACTGTTGAAACCGTTTATACAGTGCTTCATGCCGGTGGAAAATTCGGTGGCGGTGGGTATAAAGTATCCGGTGGACTTCATGGAGTTGGTGCAAGTGTCGTTAACGCACTATCTCGTTGGGTAGAAGTAACCGTATATAAAAACAGTAATGTGTATAACATAAGATTTGAAAATGGAGGACATACAACTCATCCATTAGAGATAGTAGGAAAATGCGAAGAAAACAGAACTGGTACTTGGGTAACTTTTAAACCAGATCCAGATATTTTCGATACTGATATTTTTGATTATGAAACTTTAAAAACAAGAGTAAGAGAACTTGCGTTTTTAAATAAAGGATTACGCATCACTTTAAGGGATGATCGTGATGAAGAAGATACAACAGGAGAAACTTTCTTATATGAAGGTGGAATATCAGAATACGTAAAATTTATTAATCAAAGTAAATCCCCAATTCATGATGACATCATTCACTTGGAAGGTATGGAAGATAACGTGTTTTTTGAAGTGGCTTTACAATATAATACAGGATATAACGATAACATATATTCTTTTGTGAACAATATTAATACTCATGATGGTGGAACCCATGAAGAAGGAGTAAGAAGAGCTTTAACAAGAGTAATTAATAGTTATGCAAGAAAAACAAATATATTAAAAGATAAAGATGAATCTTTAACAGGAGAAGATGTTAAGGAAGGTTTGACCATGATTATTTCTTGTAAGCATCCAAATCCACAATTTGAAGGACAAACAAAAGGAAGACTAGGTAATTCTGAAGTAAGAAAACTTGCTGATAAAGTATTTTCAGAAGGTTTTGAAAAATTTTTACTTGAAAATCCAGAAGATGCAAAAATAATTATTAATAAAGCACTTTTAGCATCGCGAGCTCGTAACGCTGCTAAAAAAGCAAGAGAAATAACGAGAAAAAGTGATTTAACAACTACTAATTTCTTTGGAAAATTATCAGATTGTAAGAGTAAAGACCCAAAAGTATCAGAAATCTTTATAGTTGAGGGAGATTCAGCCGGTGGCTCTGCTAAAAAGGGAAGAGACTCAATGACACAAGCAATTTTACCTTTAAGAGGAAAAATATTAAATGTTGAAAAAGCAAGATTGGATAAAGCTTTAGGTAATGAGGAAATAAGAACTATAATAACTGCATTTGGTACTGGAATAGGTGAAGAGTTTGATTTATCAAAATTAAGATATGATAAAATAATAATCATGACCGATGCTGATGTTGACGGTGCACACATAAGAGTGTTGTTACTTACGTTGTTTTATAGATCTGTTAGACCAATTGTTGAGGCAGGTCATGTTTATGCCGCACAACCCCCATTATTTAGAATAATGCATGGTAAAATTCGTAAATACGTGCTTAATGAAGAAGAAAAAGATGCATATTTATCATCTTTACCGGAAAATGTACGCCAAAGAGCTGAAATCGCACGAATGAAAGGTTTGGGTGAGATGGACGCAGAAGAATTAAACGAAACAACAATGGATATTGAAAAAAGAACGTTAAGGAAAATAACGGTAGATGATTGTGTTGCAGCCGATGCTATGTTTAATAAGCTTATGGGTGAAGAAGTAGAGCCTAGAAGAGCATTTATTGAAGAAAATGCACGTTATGTTAAAAATTTGGATATATAGGAGGGAAGATATATGGAAAATAATGAAGAAAATAATATAAAAAAAGATGAAAATAATCAATTTGGTGGAACTTTTCATGAAAGAGATTCACATGATGAAAATGATATAGTAAAAGAAATATCTGAGTCATTCCTCGATTATTCAATGAGCGTTATAACATCACGTGCAATACCAGATTTGAGAGATGGTTTAAAGCCAGTACACAGAAGAATATTATGGTCAATGTTTGAAGAAGGAAACACGCCAGATAAACCGCATAAAAAAAGTGCTACCACGGTAGGTTATGTAATGGGGCATTATCATCCACATGGTGATTCATCGATTTATGAAGCTATGGTAAGATTAGCTCAAGATTTTAATCAAAGATATATGTTAGTTGATGGACATGGAAACTTTGGTAACATTGAAGGTGATGGTGCGGCAGCATATCGTTATACAGAAGCTAGATTATCAAGGATAGCATTAGAAATGTTAAGAGATATAAGAAAAAATACCGTTGAAATGATGAATAACTTTGATGAAACAAGCCTAGAGCCAGTTGTTTTACCTTCTAGATTTCCAAATGTATTAGTAAATGGTTCAATGGGAATAGCGGTTGGTATGGCAACTAATATTCCTCCTCATAACTTAGGAGAAGTAATAGATGGATGTATCGCTTATATGAAAAATCCCGATATCGATACATTAGGTTTAATGCAGTATATTAAAGGTCCAGATTTTCCAACAGGTGGTATAATTTTAGGTAATTCAGGTATTAAAAAAGCCTATGAAACAGGTAGAGGAAGCATAACCATAAGAAGTAGAGCAACTATTGAAGAAGTTGGTAATCATAGTCAAATAGTAATTACCGAAGTTCCTTATGGTACAAATACTTTAGAATTAAAAAATAAAGTTGCAGAATTAGTTCATAACAAAATAGTTGAAGGAATATCTGATTATCACACTGATTTAAAAAATGGTGTTAAAATAACAATAACGTTAAAGAAAGATGCAAATCCACAAGTTGTATTAAATAATTTATACAAACATACTAATTTTCAAACAAATTATGGAATAATCTTTTTAGTAATTGATAACGGAACACCTAAAACCTTAGGATTAAAAGATATTATTTCAAAATACATAGATCATCAAAAAGAAGTTATTATAAGAAGAACTAAGTATGATTTAAATGAAGATGAAAAAAGAGTTCATATTTTAGAAGGTTTAAAAATAGCACTTGATAACATTGATGAAGTTGTAAAAATAATAAGAGGTGCTAAAGATGATGGAGATGCTAAAGAAAAATTAATAAATAAATTTGGTCTTTCAGAAATTCAAAGTAATAGCATTCTTGAAATGCGTTTAAGAAGGTTAACAGGCTTAGAAAGAGATAAGATAGAAAATGAATTAAACGCATTATTAAAAGAAATAGAAGAATTAAAGTCAATCTTAGCATCAGAACAAAAAGTTCTAGATATAATAAAAGAAGAAATGTTAGAAATCAAAAGAAAATATGCTGATGAAAGAAGAACTTCTATTGATATGACTGCTATCGATTATATTGAAGATGAATCTTTAATTCCAGTAGAAGACATTGTAATTGCTTTAACTCATAATGGATATGTAAAAAGAATGAAAACAGATACTTATAGAATACAAAATAAAGGTGGAGTTGGAATAAAAGGCATGACAACTAATGACGAGGACTTTGTAGAAATACTTAAAGCTGGATCAACGCATGATCATGTATTATTCTTTACCAATAAAGGAAAAGTTTATCGTATAAAAGGATATGAAATTCCAGAATTTTCAAGACAGTCAAAAGGCTTACCAGTAATTAATTTACTTCCAATAGAAAAAGATGAAAAAATTAATAATATTTTATTAGATAATGGTAGTGATGAAAATAAATATTTAGTTATTACAACGAAAAATGGATTAGTTAAACGTACAGATTTATCAGAGTTTAAAACTATAAGAAAAACCGGAAAAATAGCTATAACATTAAAAGATTCGGATGAAGTTTTATCAGTTCATTTTACTTCAGGGAACAATGATATTATGATTGGGTCAAGTGATGGTAGAATGATTAGATTCAATGAAAATGAAATAAGAATAATGGGAAGAACTGCATCAGGAGTCAAAGGAATGCAACTATCAAATAATTGTTATTGTGTAGGAGCTGAAATAGCTAACGATAAAGAAAATATCCTAGTAGTTACAGAAAATGGATATGGAAAACGTACTGATATAAGTGAATATCGTCTAACTCACAGAGGAAGTAAAGGTGTTAAAACTTTAAATATTACCAATAAAAATGGAAATTTAGTTACATTTAAAACGGTAACAGAAGAAAAAGACCTAATGATTATTACTGAACAAGGTATTGTAATAAGAATTTCATTGGATAAAATTTCAAAAATGAGTAGAGTAACACAGGGTATTCGATTAATGAATTTAAAAGAAGGTCAAAAAGTTTCTACAGTATCAATTGTTGATAAAGAATCAGAAGAAAAATAAAAAAATGAAATAAAACTTGATTATTTATAAATAATATAATAAAATATTCATGCACAACAAAAATGTTAGAATCAGGTCAGGACCGAGAGGTAGCAGCCTTAATAACCTCTTTTTGTGTGTGCTTTTAATTTATATAAAATAATGTTTCACGTGAAACATTCAAGGAGA
>CAYSJY010000062.1:0-5935 GCA_964431705.1 uncultured Muribaculaceae bacterium
TTTTTTTATGATCATCTTTTAATATAAAAAGGCTCAAGGAAAGAGCCAGTACTTTTATTTGTTTAAACACACGAAGTGCAACTGGTCTTTATCCTTAAATTTATCCTTATTTATTATTGTAATAACATTTAACATATCAATCACACTCCTTTCTTTTTTATTACAAGTTAAATATAACTTAATTATAGATGTCTGTCAACTTTTTTTGTTAACAAAAATAAAAAATAATCATATTTATCATTATATGATTATTTAATTATACCAATTTTATTTAATGGAAATATCCTTAAACTAACACTACCTAAAATATCTTCTTCATCAATAAGCCCAATGTATCTTGAATCAGTTGAGTTTTCACGATTGTCACCAACCACAAAATATTTGTCTCCCGGAATCGTTAAATAACCTATTTCCTCTAACTTAAAGTTATCAGTGTCGCCATGCGTAAAATTTTCTTCAACAAGCTCACCATCAATATAAAGATTACCATCTTTATACTCAACGTGTTCTCCAGGAAGACCAATTACTCTTTTAACTAGTTTTTCTCCGTTCCAATCTATTACAACAACATCAAATCTTTTTATGTCATTTAGCTTATAATCCAATTTATTTAAAACTATTAAATCACTATCATCTAAAGTAGGTTCCATCGATTCTCCATCAACAAGTGCCGGTGTAATTACAAAAGTTCTTATCAAAATAACTACTATCACAACTATAACATATGGATATAATTCTTTGAATATCTTTTTTATTCTTTCTTTTTTCATTGTAATTCTCCCTTTAAGAAAAAATAAGGCATAAATAGCCTTATTAATTTCTTTCTTTTAGTTTCCATTGACCGACTATATCTCTTGCATAATATAATTTAGCACGTCTTGCTTTTCCTTTTCTTACAACGGTAATGGACTCAAGTTTTGGTGAATGAATAGGAAAAATTCTTTCAACACCAATTCCTGATGAAATTTTACGAACCGTAAAAGTTTCAGAAATGCCAGATCCTTTACGAGATATAACAACACCTTCAAACGCTTGAACTCTTTCTTTTTTACCTTCTATAATTCTAACTCCAACTCTTACGGTATCTCCTACCCTAAACTCTGGAACAGAAGGATTTAATTGTTTGTTTGTGATTTTTTCAATCTTGTTCATTGTCTCTTAAGTCTCCTTCCTAATATTTATAACCAGCAATCATGCAAAATATAAAACGTTAATGCGGCGGATTGCTTTTTTCAAACATAAAGATTTTATCACAATATTATGTTTTATGCAAGATACTTAAAAATAAAAATTATATTTTAATACCACTTTTTATTTCTTTTTGAATAAAAGAGCCATTAATTGTTTTATTCTTTATGAATTCATTTACTAACCTATTAATATTTTCCATTATTTTATCTAATTTTTGCATACCTAAATAATTTGCATACATGGAAATAATCATCTGTCTTAGCATTTGTGCTTCATCTAAAACCCTACTAGTAGAATCTTCGTCATCGTCATTTAAAGCATCATTTAATCTGTGTGCTAAAACATCTATCTTCTTAAGTACGTTTTTATATGCTATATTACTAATAAAATTGGTTTTTACAATAAGTATTTTCGCAAGACCTTTATTATTATTTTTACCCTTTAATTTATATCCAGTAATTTTATTAGGATTTAAAATCGTAATTGCAATGGTCTTATCGGTCTTTTCTATCTTATATTTATTATATGATTTTTTCTTAGGTTTAATTTCAGTTACTTTAATATCTTTAATATCATCTATGTTTATTTTGTTTTTGCTTTTTTTAAGACCATCTTTCTTTAAAGAAATTTTTCCATTTAATAAGTCTGGTCTTTTTTCCATGGTTATTTTTAACTGTTTATCATATCTCCATTTATCAATTTTGGCATGATCTCCAGACAAAAGAACGTCAGGCACTTTCATTCCTTTATAATTTCTTGGTTTCGTATACGTTGGATAATCAAGTAAATTATTATTAAATGAATCATTTAAATGTGATGCTTCATCTATTACCCCAGGTAATAACCTTACAATAGAATCAGTAATTACCATAGAAGGAATTTCTCCTCCACTTAGAACATAATCACCAACTGATATTTCCTCATCACAAATGCTTTTTATTCGCTCATCAAATCCCTCATAATGACCACAAATCAATATTAAGTGTTCTTCTTTTGCTAATTCATATGCCTTTTTTTGATTATAAGTTTTTCCTTGAGGAGATAAAAGAATTACTTTAGAATTTTCTTTTCTAATACTATCTAATGCATCAAACACTGGTTGACACATAAGCACCATGCCTTGACCCCCACCGTATGGTGTATCATCAACTTTCTTATGTTTATCTTTTGAAAATTCTCTAAAATCAATGGTGTTTATTTCTACTTTTTTATCTTTGATTGCTTTTTTTATAATTGACTCTGATTTAAAACCATCAAACATAGCTGGAAAAAGCGTTAAAATATCTATTTTCATGATAACAATCCTTTCACGTTATTTACGTATACCGTTTTGTTTTTAGAATCAATTTTATTAATAAAATCCTTAACATATGGGATCATAACATTGTTAGAAAGTACCAATACCTCATTTGCAGGAGTATCCATAATCTCTTTAATAACCCCAATTAATTTATCTTCTATTATAACATTAAATCCAATTAAATCAACTGATAAAAAAGTATTTTCGTCTAATTTTAAATCACTTTTGTTTATGTATACTAAAGACCCTTTCAAACGTTCTACTAAATTTATATCATAAAAACCTTTAAAAACAAGCATATCAAAGTTTTTATGTTTTCTATAACTTTCAATTTCAAACTCTTCTTTATCTTTACCAACGTATAATTTAAAACCATTTATAAAAACTTTATCTTTATGTCTAAAATTAGAAAGTAATCTAACTTCTCCTTTAATACCATGAGTGTTAACAAGTTTGCCTATATATAAATAATTCATAATCAACCTTCCTTTTCTAACTCGTACATAATAATAGATGATGCAATCGCTACGTTTAGACTTTCACATTCATCACTGGTCTTTATATAAACATTTTCCTTTAATAAGTTCTTTATATCATCAGATATACCAGTACCCTCATTACCCATTACAACTGCGATTTTGTCTTTTTTATTAACGTTTTTAATGCTAATACCATCTAATACGTTGGTGCCATAAACTTTATAATTTAAACTTTTTAAATAGGGAATAAAATACTTAAGTTCCTTTGTTAAAACACTTTGCTTAAATACCATTCCTTGAGATGCTCTTATGACTTTTTCGTTATATTTGTTAACTGAATTTAAACTTAAAATAACGTTATCTATGTTAAAAGCCCTAGCACTTCTTATAATAGTACCAACGTTGCCAGGATCTTGGACGTTATCCAAAATAATTATTTTGCTTCCTAATTGTTCATCTTCTTCCATGAACTTACACACCCCTATAACGGTGGGTTTTGATTTTAAATTACTAATACTCGCCATGACATTTTGAGTAATTAAATTATTCAACACACCATAAGATACATCAAAGATACTATACGTTTCTAATAAAACATTAGCACTTGCCGCTTCTTTAACCAAATGCTCTCCTTCTACAATAAACTTTTTTTCTTCTTTCATAAACTTAGGATCTTTTAAATGTCTTATATATTTTATCTTTTTATTATCTCTTGATTCAATCATTTTTTACTCCTTTAATTTTTTTCTTATCGTTTTATAATCTGGACAATATTTACTTACTGTTTTCCAAAAAGCCTTGCTATGATCAAAGTGAACAAAATGTGATAATTCATGTACGATTACGTATTTTAAATACCTATCATCTTTTTTTATTAACTCTAAGTTTAACGTAATCGATTCATCTTTTTTATTACAAACTCCCCAACGAGTTTTCATCTTTCTTATTTTTAATTTAGGATAAGGAATTTTTTCTTGAAATTTTAAATAAATTTTATCTAGATAGTATGTAAACGTTTTTTTAGCTTCTTTTTTAAACCAATCATCAAGCATTTTATTATCTTTTACTATTAATGTATCTTGCGCAAACTCAGGTTTCTTTACGTTTTTATATAATATATTTAATTTGATTCCAAGCAATTTAAATTGTTCTTCTTTTTCTTTTTGATTTTTCATCGTTTGATTTCCAATCATTCTAATAATTGATTTTTCATTTTCTTTTAAAATGCGCATAATCATCTTTTTAGTATATAGTAAAGGAGAAGAAACTTTTATATTTAAATGTTCATCGACTCTTATGTATAAGTTTTTGTTGTTTTTCTTTTCAATAATTACATTATAATTATTACCGTTTATATCCAAAAACACATTTATCACCTAAAATATTATATCATTAATATTTACAAACATAAAGACATGATAATGTATATTAAAAAAAAGATAAAAACTTATCTTTTAATTAAGCTAGCTAACTTACTTTCCACTTTTTTGTCTACATCTGTGTATTTTAATTTAGTAATTGTCAAAGAAATAATTTCATTATAATATTTTTGATTTTTTCCTGGTAAATAATCATCAGGATTATCCATAAAATCATTAACTGTTCTTTCATCCATAAAATAAATTTGATCTACTAATAAGTTAGCCCAGTATTTTATATCATAATTAAACTTTTTTTCAGAATTATTAAAATTTTTCTTTTTCATATTATTTTCTCCTTATTTTCTTATTAGCATCATGGTAATAATCACTTTGAAAATAATTAAGATACTGAACTTGCGTTATGGCTAGTAATTCACAGAATTTATTATGTTTATCAGTAAACTCACCTATTTTATCAATTAACCCTTCATAAATTTTTTCAACATGAGCTTCGTCATAAGATGGAAACTGATCGTTTCTCATAATATCTAGCGGTGTTTTAGTTAGGTCTTTATAATATTTATTAATTTTTTCTTTTACTTGTTTTTCTTTTCTTAATCGTTTTAGCTCATCATTGTATCTTTTTATAACATCATATGTAAGATCTCCAAATCCTAACTTGCTATTAGTTGTTGAATTATCATTTAATATTATTTCATAATCTATGTTTTGATTTAATAGATTTATAAATAAATCCATATCATTATCTTTTTTTATTTCTTTTTTATTCTTATATAAGCTAATTATCTCACTTAATTTATTTATCACAAATTCCTGATTATTATATGCTTCTAAAAATGATTTATATCTTGTGGCAATAATATTTTCAATTATTACTAATATTTTAGTATATGAACTACGTTTTAAGCCTATTTCATCATTATTTATATCATTTATAATACTTTCTATTGTATTGGTAAACTCATCATAATTATCAGGTATTTTTATTAAGGTATTAAAAAAGATGGAATTAAGGCTTTCTTTTGTTGCAATACCTTGTTTTTTCATGTTTTCTTGTTCTTCTTTAGAATAATCAAAAAAGTGTTCTCCAAAAACTTTTATTAGTAAATTTTTAAAATCTTTCTTACCTTTTTTATTCTTTAATAAGTTTTCTATTTTTGCTTTACTACATACATAAGTATCTAAATTAGCATTATAATTACAACAAGTATTATATAAATCATAAGTATCATTTAATTTATAATTAATTTTTTTAATCTCAAATAATTTTTCATTTAAAAGATTAAAAAACTCCTTCACAGAAAACTCATATTTTATATTTTCTTCCATTTTACTACACCCCATTTATATTATTGCTTCCGATGCGATATGATAACAAAAAAGTATGATTTTGTCAAATCCACACACTTCTTGCATTAGTTAAATAGTAAAATGCAACTTATATTACAAAAAAATTAAAAGTTGCATTTAATCTTTTAATAGTATTTAATAAATAATTATCAATTGTTTTATTAAAAGGTGTAATGAAAGGAAGTAAAACAATGAAAAAGCAAAGATTAACTATTGAAGATAGAATTTTAATT
>CAYSJY010000063.1:0-5670 GCA_964431705.1 uncultured Muribaculaceae bacterium
TCCGGAACAGATACTATTATAATTGTTACGCTTAAAGTCATAGCGTATATTACGTAATCCATCATCAAATGAAAATTACTTACCGTATCAATTATTCTATCTAAGGAAAAACCATTATCAACCACTATTACTGAAAAAAGATAAGACGTACTTGCTAAAAAGGCACCTACATAACCAAACGTACTAATTATTTTAGCTAAATCACGTAATCTTTTTCTAAGTGGTGATTCACTTTGTTTTTCTTTTAATTCGTCTGCAATCTTTCCATAAAAAGTGTCATATCCTACTTTTAAAACTATCATAATACACGTTCCAGTATAAATGGTTGTTCCTTTATATAATTTATTTTTCTTTTCAACACCACTTTTTTTTAATGCCTCTTTATGTTGTTCTTTAGACTCACCATTAATGGTCGATTCATCTACACTTACACTACCTTTTATAATAATTCCATCCGCAGGAACCTTATCTCCTGATTCTAAATAAACAACATCATCTTTAACTACTTCATCCATGTTAATTAAAGTTACTTTTCCATCTCTTTTTACCTTGCACTTTAACTTAGATGATTCTTCCTGTAATTTATTAAAAGCCTTTTCGCTTCCATACTCTGATATAGTAGATATAAAAGACGCTAAAAAAATTGCAATTAAAATACCAAGTGTTTCAAACCAGTCGAAATCTTTGAATAAAAAAACTAATTTTATCGCTAGTGCAATTAAAAGTATTTTTATTATTGGATCTCCAAGTGATTCTATTAGAAGTGATAAAAAATTATTTGCTTTAGTTTTACTTATTTCATTCGTACCATATAATTTTTTATTTTCTTCTGCCTTTTTAGTTGTTAAACCATTTAAGTTATAATTATTCATGATTCCTCCTTAGTAAATACTACTAAGAAAAATAAATATTTATTATTGATTTTACACGACAAAATCATTTACTTTTTTTATCAATTGTGTATAATAGTAAGCCAAAAAGGAATGGTGAAAATGATTGATAATATAGATGAGCTTGCACAAACAATACTTAATATAAAAAACAAAAACATAATATACACTCCTAAAAAAATGAGTTTCGATCAAATAAAAAAGATAACTGAAAACTATTATAAAAACTTTTTTAACAATGCACAAAATAAAAAAATAGATTTATTAGACAGTAAAAACTCATATAGAAAAAACAAAGCACTCAAAGACTTTAACGGAAGAGTATATTATGGAACAATAAATAATATAATAGAACTTCCTTTTGAAAACAATAATAAAACAGCTGCAGGCCTAATGCATGAAAAAGCTCATACCTATCAATCTTACAAAGATAAAAATGAGATTATTCCAACGTTTTTTGAGTTGCTTTTCTCACTTAATGAAGATAAATTTGATCACGGGCTTTTAGAAAGTAACATAAATTATAAAATAAAAGAAGCTAAAAAAAGCGCTGACAACTACCTTTATTATCGTAAAAGAAAAATTGATTTAAGTAACTTTGAAGATTATCTATGTGATTTTTATTACTCATTTAAATTAATTAATTTATATCTTAGAAAAAAAGATTACGTAACAAAAATAATTGAGTCGATATTATTTAAAGATGAGGAATTAGGTTACTTGAAAAAAGTTATTTACGAAGATGATGATTTTAAAAATATTTCTTTAAACATTTCCTTATGAAATGTTTTTTTGTTACACAAATGCTAGTTTTTCATAAACTAAATATAGATAAAGTTTATAGAAAGTGAAGTGTAACTTTGAAAACTACTTTAAATAATATTCCAGTTGGAAAAAGTGCAATCATTTATGAATTGCATTCTAATAAGGAAGTTAAAAGAAGACTTCAAGAAATAGGATTAATTAAAAACACCGTTATCAAACCAATTTATAAAAGTACGTTGAACGATCCTACCGCTTATTTAATAAGAGGAAGTGTGGTTTCCTTAAGAAATGATGATGCAAAAAAAATAATTGTTATTAAAAGAAAAGACAATGAAAATGACTAACGATAAGAAGATAATTACGCTAATAGGTAATCCTAACGTTGGTAAATCTACCATCTTTAATGCCTTAACAGGTCTTAACCAGCACACCGGAAATTGGCCTGGAAAAACCGTTGAAATAGCAACGGGTAATTTTACTTACAAAGGAAATGAATATGAAATAACAGATTTACCTGGAACCTATTCTTTATTTGCATCATCAAAAGAAGAAGAAGTCGCTAGTGACTTCATATGCTTTAGCAAAACTGATTTAATAATCTTAGTTTTAGATGCAACCTTGTTAGAGAGAAATTTAAATTTAGCAACAAGCGTAATAGAAGCAGAAAAAAACACCTTGATATGTTTAAATCTATGTGATGAAGCCAAAAAGAAAAATATTAAAATAGATGATAAAGCACTATCTGAAAAACTAAAAGTTCCAGTTATAAAAACCTCTGCTAATGATAAAAAAAGTATAAAAAAATTACTTGATAAGATAGATACTTGTATAAATAAAAAAATTAATATAAATAACAATGTAATAACATATGACGAAAAAATAGAAAACGTAATAAAAAAAATGAACGTAACTTTAGAAAAGTATTCTAAAGAAAAAATAAGTAACTTTCGTTTTTACTCTATTAAAGTCCTAGAAAAAAATGAAAACTTTAATATAAAAATATATAAGTATTTAAAAATAGACGAAAATAATTATGATGAAATAGAAGATATAATAGACAACTGTTTAAATTACTTAAAAAGAAATAATATAAATGACTATCAAGAAAAAATAACCGCTTCAATTGTTCAAAACAACAATCTTTTATATAAACATGTAGTTGAAGAAAGTGATTATAAGATACCTAAAATAGATAAAATTCTAACATCTAAGATATTTGGTATACCAATTATGATTTTATTTTTGATAGTAATACTTTGGATAACTATTAAAGGTGCTAATTATCCATCAGAAATATTATCTAAATTTTTATTTAGTATAAATGATTTAATATCTGATTTTTTAACTAAAATAAACGTACCAAATGTCATTTGTGATTTATTAGTAAATGGTGTTTTAAAAACTACTTTCTGGGTAGTTGCCGTAATGCTACCTCCAATGGCCATTTTCTTTCCTTTGTTCACCTTGCTTGAAGATGCTGGGTTTTTACCTAGAATAGCTTTTAATTTAGATAAATTATTTAATAAAGCAAAGTGTCATGGAAAACAAGCACTAACAATGTGCATGGGACTTGGTTGTAACGCTTGTGGTGTTACTGCTGCAAGAATAATAGATTCACCAAGAGAAAGATTAATCGCTATTTTAACAAACGTATTTACCCCATGTAACGGTAGGTTCCCCTCTTTAATTGCAATCATAACAATGTTTTTCGCCTTTGGTTCATTTAGTAGTATAAAATCAAGCATTATCCTAGCATTAGCACTTGCTTTTTCCGTTTTTATTACCCTACTAACATCAAGGTTTCTTTCTAATACAATATTAAAAGGAATACCATCTTTCTTCGTTTTAGAAATGCCTTCATATAGAAAACCAAACATAAAAAAAGTTATTATAAGATCAGTTATCGATAGGATATTATTCGTCCTTTTAAGAGCTATATTGATTGCTGCACCCGCAGGTTTAATAATATGGCTTTTATCCAACATCCAAATAAGTGGAAGCTCTTTATTTAGTATACTAACTAATTTTTTAGACCCGATAGCAAGCATATTTGGACTTGATGGCACCATTTTAATGGCTTTTATCCTAGGATTTCCAGCTAACGAAATAGTTATTCCAATAATAATCATGGGATACTTAAATGTAACTTCAATAACAGATTATAGTAACCTTTTAGAACTTAAAGAGCTTTTAATTGCAAATGGATGGACTATTAAAACCGCTTTATGTACCATTATATTCACCTTGTTTCATTTCCCTTGTTCAACAACCATTTTAACCATTAAAAAAGAAACAAAAAGTATCCTTTGGACCATAATATCATTTTTATTACCTACAATAATAGGATTAATTATATGTTTTATCATCAATTTATCATTTACTATTTTTGGATAATGTTTTTACATTATCTTTTATTTTCTTACTAAAATACCTTTATGTTTTAATATTTCTTTTACAAAACAAGAAGGATTAGAAATTGGTACAAATAAATATACTTTCTTTTTGCACCTGGTTAAAGCAACATAAAATAATCTTCGCTCTTCTTCATATGGAAAATATTCTTTATAATCACTAACAAATCTTAATATTTTATGATCTTTATATTTATTTGGAAAACCAAATGATTTATCATTTAAGTCAAGTATAAAAACGTAATTACTTTCTAATCCTTTTGATTTGTGAACGGTAAGTTTTTTATAGTTTATCTTATCTATTTTTATATTATCTAAAGTTTTGTTGTTTCTAGCTAATATAAATAAATTATCTATCTTATCTTCTTTTATAACATCATTTATTTTTTTATTCAAATCAGTATAATAAACCACTTCTACTACGTTATTATCACGTATGCAGGATCTTAATTTTTTCTTTATTTGATACGGGTTTTTCATAATAAATTTACCAGCTATTTTAATTAAATCATTAGGGTTTCTATATGTGTTTTTTAATTTTATTATTTTTGGAAATAGAAAATACTTTTTAAAATCAACTATAACTTTTAAATATGCACCAGTAAAACGATATATAGACTGAAAATCATCACCGACCGCAAAAAAGTAAGCATCAGAAAGTTTAATTAGTTTTTTAATTAACTTAAATTTAGTAAAAGAAGTATCCTGATATTCATCTATTATTATGTACTTATACCTAACATTTGAATCATCTAACTTTTCATACGCCTCATTTATCATATCATTAAAGTCTATTATATTTTCCTTTTTCAGATACGCCTCATAACATATAAAACACTTCATAATTTCTTTTATCAACTTCTTCTCTTTAAACTCAGCCTTATTTATAAACGTGTAAAAATCATCTAATTTTTTACCACTTGATTTAAACATACTAATGAAAGTTTCAATTAGATTAATCAATTCATTTTTAGGCATATCAAATAAACTTAATAAAGTATAATCAGAAAAAGCATCTGTTATTACATCTTTTAACATATTTTCTGATAAAACATCTTTCTTATGCCCAATTATTTTTAATCCAAGTTTATGAAAAGTCATTATATCAACATTTATATCTGATAAATCCATTTTTAATTTATTAACTGAATCATTAGTAAAAGAAATACATAAAATATCTTTGGGATTAACTTTTTCATTATTTATCAAATATCTTATTTTATTTTCTATCACAAGCGTTTTACCACTACCAGCACCCGCTAAAACAAGTACTGTTTTTCTTTTCGTTTTAACTGCTTTTAATTGATATTTATCAAGTATAATATTATTCATTTTTAATTTCCTTTTTTTAATTTAATAACTATGATTTTATTATGCATAAATAAGTGTAAGAAAGAAACTACCAGACTTACCTCCTCAAGTTAATTTTTCTCCACCAATTAAAAAATTACCCTATAAATATTTAAAAAGATTGATATTAATTTTAATTTTATATATAATATAAATAGAAAGAGCAACCTTATGGTTAGCTGCTTTCCTCAAAAATGCGTTTTTAAGAAAAGCATACTTAACCCCCAAAAACAGTTAAGTATGCTTTTTCTTTT
>CAYSJY010000064.1:0-5669 GCA_964431705.1 uncultured Muribaculaceae bacterium
TTTTTCCGCTAATGTTTAAATATTTTTAGGACATTTTCCTAAATTATTGACATACTCTTCCATAAAAAAATAAAAAACGTTAATTTTAAATATTTGTTTCATGTTTTATACCCATACACTATAGCCTTTAGATGTATATAATAGGCTAGGAGGTAAGAAAATGATAAATGATTATACGTATGGTATGGATGATATTTTATATAGAACTTTTATGATACCTGCTGTTATGCCAAATAACAAATCAAACACTCAAATGAACATAGTTAATAAAACAAATCCAAATGCTAGTTTTAATAATCAAAACATGATGAATAAAACTAATAAATTTTTAAGTCCTAAAGAAGGTTTTTTAAGAGGAAACATGGAAAATGGCACATATATTCCGTATAAAAACATGACTTATTTAAAGCCTAGAATAAGTAACCAAAGACAAAGCGATTTATATAAATTACAAGAAATAGCTTTTGCAGCTCATGACATTAATCTTTATTTAGATACTCATCCAAATGATACTGATGCAATAAGATTATATAATGAATATAATAAACAAGAACAAATGCTTAATGATGATTACGAAAGGAAATATGGTCCAGTTGATTTATCCGATAGTCAAGGCCTTAGTATGACACCTTGGGCTTGGATAGAAAGTCCTTGGCCATGGAATGAGTAGGAGGGAGAAAAATGTGGAAATATTCTAAAAAATTACAATATCCAATTGATATTAAGAAAAAGAATTTAAAGATGGCAAAAGCTGTTATAAGTCAGTACGGTGGTGCACAAGGTGAACTTGGAGCTGCACTTAGATACTTAAATCAAAGATACACGATGCCAGATGCTAAAGGAAGGGCACTTTTAAATGACATCGGAACAGAAGAACTTGCTCACGTTGAGATGATTTGCACAATGGTAAGCCAAATGATGAAAGGTGCAACAACAGAAGAGCTAAAAGCGGCAGGACTAGAGGGAAACTATACTGAACATGGACTTGCACTATTTCCAACTGATTCAAATGGAGTTCCTTGGAGTGCCACTTATATTTCAACAACTGGTGATCCAGTGGCAGACTTAGAAGAGGATTTAGCAGCAGAACAAAAAGCACGTGCAATATATGAACACTTAATTAATTTATCAGATGATCCAGATATAACAGGACCATTACTATGGCTTAGACAAAGAGAAATAGTTCACTATAATAGATTTAAAGAATTAGCAGATGAATATAAAGCTAAATATTATTATAAGTAAAAGACTTACGGGTTTAACTCGTAAGTTTTTAATATGTAAAAGGGTTAATACTAATATTAAAATTTAAGTTTTCTATTTCTTCTTTTACTTTTAAATCTTTTATGATTTGTTTATTATCAATAAGTAAGTTTTCTGTTACGTAAGAAAAGTGATATACTACATAATCTTTTAAGTCTTTAAAGTTATAACTTGCAATTGGATTAATATTTAAAGCAAATGATACATCTTTTACTAGTTTTTCTGTCATTTTTTCATTTATACTTTTAGATGAAACTATTATTAAAGATCCGTTTTGTTTTTGAAAACAAATACTTAAATAATCTTTTATTTCCTCATTATTTATGCTTTTTATTTCTATTTCATAATTTTCACATTCACCTTGTTTTACTACGCATTCATAAGCATCTTTTAAAACGGTAAAAATCTTTGCAAAAGAACTTATATATCCTTGCTCATATTCTTTTGTTAACATTTATATCACCATTATAATTATATTTATAACAAAAAAACTTATGAATAACCATAAGTTTAATATTGTTTAGCCCAGTATATTTTAGTTGTTGCTTTACCACCACAGCATACACATGTTTTATCACCATCAGGCTCGTTATTTTCAAAAGGAATGCACCTTGATTTTAAACCTAAATCATCTTTTATTTTATTTTCACAAGCTTCATTGCCACACCAGTTAGTAAAGATAAAACCTGGTTGTTCTTTTGCAATCTTAGTCATTTCCTCATAATTAGATGCTTCATAAATCATGCTACTACGTCTTTTTAAGGCTCTTTGATACATATCATTTTGAATGTTTATTAAAAGTTCACTAACTTTCATTACCACTTCATCAGTAGGCACCTTTATTTTTTCTAAAGTATCACGTCTTACGATTGTTACTAAACCTTCTTTTAAATCACGTTTTCCGATTTCTACTCTAATAGGGTATCCTTTAACTTCAGCTTCCGCAAACCTAAAACCAGGAGTTTTATTTGAATTATCTATCTTATAAGTAATTAATGAATCACTTAAATCTTCTTTTATGTTATCTACCACTTTATTTATTTCATCATCATTAGAAATAGGAATTATAATTACTTTATAAGGCGCTATTCTAGGAGGTAAGACAAGGCCTCTGTTATCACCATGAACCATAACTAAAGCACCTATCATTCTAGTTGTACATCCCCAAGATGTTTGATAAGGATATTTTAACTTATTATCTTTATCTAAAAACTTAATATCAAATGCTTTTGAAAAATTTTGACCAAAGTAGTGTGAAGTTGCGTTTTGAAGGGCAATACCATCATACATCATAGCTTCTATTGCGTAAGTCTCATCAGCTCCCGCAAACTTTTCCTTATCGGTTTTTTTACCAGTAAAAACAGGTATTGCAAGAATGTTTTTTTGAAAGTCCTCATATATTTTAAGCATTCTTAAAGTTTCTTCTTTAGCTTCTTTTAAAGTAGCATGCATGGTATGTCCTTCTTGCCATAAAATTTCACGGCTTCTTAAAAATGGTCTTGTTGTTTTTTCCCATCTAACAATCGTACACCACTGATTATATAAAAGAGGTAAATCACGATATGATTTAATTATTTTTTTAAAATGCTCACAAAAAAGAGTTTCAGAAGTAGGTCTTACACACATTCTTTCTTCTAATTTGTTTTCACCACCGTAAGTTACCCAAGCTACTTCTGGTGCAAAACCTTCAACGTGTTTTTTTTCTACGTTTAAAAGACTTTCTGGTATAAACATTGGCATTTGTACGTTTTCATGATTAGTACTTTTAAATTTTTTATCTAATGCATTTTGCATGTTTTCCCAAATGGCATACCCATAAGGCCTTATTATCATACTTCCTTTTACTGATGAGTAATCTATTAAATCGGCTTTTTTAACAACGTCCGTGTACCATTTAGCAAAATCAACATCTCTGTTTGTTATTTCCTTTACTTGATCATCATTCATTTTAACACCCCTTACTTGAATAATTCATGCCTAATATTATATCATATTTTATAAGTTTTAAGTCAAAAATAGTGTAAATAAATAATTAAAATTAACTAGGAATTTAAAAACGAACTAATAAGTGTGATAAAATATTTATGGAGGTAAATAAGATGGAGAAAATATTAATTAATACTGATGATATGCTAAAAGAGTTTTTAATGGATTGTGGTATTAATGAACACGTTTTTTATCATGCCTCAAAAATGGATATAAGTATAATAAACTTATTTAAAGAAAAAATAATTAATAATTATAGTTTAAAAACACTTGATGAAGTAACTAAAAACTTGCTTGGTGTTTATGGGAATTTTATCGCAACTTCTTATTGTAAAGCTTTATATAACAACGTAGAAAACGAAGTTTCAATAAAAGATAATATGGGTAAGATGATAACAAAAGCCGATATTTCTTACGTAGATAATAATGGTAATTTAAATTATTGTGAGGTAAAAGCAGCACACCAAATAATAGATAACATAAGAAACTTTGTTGATAAAGATGATGTTAAAGAAGGTTTTTATGAAGATAAAGATAAAGAAATATTAAAGTATAAAAACATTGGAAAAAAACTAATTACCCAAGTAAAAAAATTATCTTCCACATCAAATAAGGTAAACGTAATAATCTTTAAAGATTGTTACGTAGATGATGTTATAAAAAGAAAGTTAAAAGATTTAAACGTTAATGTAATTACTCTTATGGTAGATATAAATGAATTAGAAGAAGAGATAAAAAATAAAATAATACTTATTAAGGATTTTGTAAAAGAAAACATGATAATTAATATTAATAATGGTAAATCAGTAAAAAAAAGATGATTTGCCATTTTTAAATGCATATGATTTATTAGGTGATTAACATTGGTTAAGATAACGGTTAAAGATATATTAGATAATACGGATGCTAAATTATTAATAGGGAGTTTAAAAACCGAAGTAAAAAAATGTTATATAAACAGTAAAAAGGTAAAAAAAGGAGGTTGTTTTTTTGGACTTAAAGGAGAGAAAACGGACGGGTCTTTATACTATAAAGAAGCATTAGAAAATGGAGCAGATATATGCATTATCAGTAAGATTTATGACTTGGATTTAAATGGTTATGATGATAGAACGGTTTTAATTTCAAATGACGTAAAAAAATGTATGCAAGATCTTGCAACTTATAAAAGAAGCTTATTTAATGGACACGTAATTGCGGTAACTGGAAGTGTTGGAAAAACTTCTACTAAAGAGATGATTGCAAGTGTTTTAAAATATAAATATAAGGTTTTAAAAACAATTGGTAATCAAAATAGTCAAATAGGGCTTCCTATAACCATTTTAAGTTTATCAGATGAAGACGTTATTATTTTAGAAATGGCAATGGACTCTTTGGGTCATATTCATAATTTATCTTCTATTGCAAAACCAGATATAGCAGTTATCACAAATATTCATGAAAATCATATAAAAAAACTAAAAAGCAAAGATAATATTTTTAAAGCAAAAATGGAAATAATAGATGGTATGGAAAATGGATATTTAATAGTTAATAACGATGATGATTATTTAAATGAAATAGATGAAAACATAAAAAATGGAATTAAGATTTTAACGTATGGGATTAATAATAAAAGTAACGTTATGGCTTTTAATATTAAAGAAGATTTTATAACTACTTTTGATATAGCAGATGTAAAAGATTTTAAAATCAATTTTGGGTTTGCTTTTATTTATAACGCACTACCGGCTTTTTTAATAGGTAAATTGCTTGGGTTATCAAGAAGTATGATAAAAAAAGGTATAAATGAATATGTAGCAGAAAAACATCGCCTAGAAATTATTAATCTAAATAATAACATAACACTAATTGATGATACTTATAATGCTTCTTTAGAATCAGTAAAAGCAGCTGTTAACTTTTTATACAAGTTTAAAGGAAGAAAAATAGCCGTTTTAGGTGATGTGCTTGAACTAGGAAAAGAAACTAAAACCATTCATAAAAAAATAGGATATGAAGTAGCTAAATACAAAATTGATTACTTAATAACAATTGGTAAAGATTCAAAATATATAAAAAAAGAAGTTCAAAAACACAAAATGCAAAAGAAAAACATAATTCATTTTTCAAATAAAAAACAAGCTTATAAATTCATAAAAAAACTTATAAAAGAAAATGATACAATTTTAATTAAGGGCTCTAACGCAACGAGGTTAATTGATTTAGTTAATTATTTAAAAGATGACTTTTACCTCACAAATTAGATGTATTGAATAAAAACAAAAATCAAAGGTTAAAAACTTTTGATTTTTAAAATGCAATCTTTCTATTTCAAATAACTGTAAATGCATTAGTCAAGTAAAAGTAGACAATAGAGGGGGGGTTAAGAAATACCAAGCATTTTGTGTTTGTATTGGATAGGAGTTAAATAATTAAGA
>CAYSJY010000065.1:0-5318 GCA_964431705.1 uncultured Muribaculaceae bacterium
TGACATTTTCAAAAGTTATTTATACTATGACATTATCATAAATTAATTACAATAAAGTTTAACACAACTTTTAATAAAATAAAAATTATGTTATAATATGTTTACGAGATTAATTAGAAAGGTGGTCTAATTATGAAAGTTATATTGAAAAAAGATGTTCCTGGTCAAGGAAAAAAAGGCGAAATAAAAGATGTAAAAGATGGGTATGGTAATAATTTTTTAATAAGAAATGGTTATGCTGTTTTATACACCCAAAAAAGTAAAGAAATATTAGACAAAGAAAATAAAAAAGAAGCTGAAAAACTTGTTTTAGAAATAAGTGAATGCGAAAAATTAAAAACAAAATTAAAAGATAAAGTTTTGACTTTTAAAGTTAAAACTGGTAAACAAGATCAAGTGTTTGGTTCTATTTCTACCAAACAAATAGCACAAGCTTTAGAAGCTGATGGATATAAAATTGATAAGAAAAAAATAATTTTAAAAGAACCAATTTCAACACTTGGATATCACGAAGTTAAAATAAATTTACATAAAAAAGTACAAGGATACGTAACGGTTTTATTAACGAAGTAAGGTAAGGAGGGATAAAATGGCCGTAAGACAAATGCCTCAATCACTTGATGCTGAAAAGGCTGTATTGGGTGCTGCTTTTTTATCCAAGACGGCTTTGCAAAAAATATGTGATGAGTTATCAGTTGATTCTTTTTATAGTGATTCAAATGCTAAAATATTTGGTGTTTTACAAGAGTTAAATGATTTATCATTACCAATTGATTTAACTATTGTTACCAATAAGTTAGATGAGAAAAAAATTTTATCACAAGTCGGCAACGTTGATTATTTATCAGAAATAATTGATTCAGTTCCTTCTACTTCTAATGTTGATTATTACATAAGCATTGTAAAGGAAAAGCAGATTGGAAGAAAGATAATCCAAACAGCGGAAGAAATTTCGAATGATGCTTATTTATCTGATGGATCAATATATGATGTTTTAGATAATGCTGAGATGAAGATGCTTAGAATTGGTAATATGAGAAAAACCTCTGAGTTTAAACGTATTCAAGATGTTGCTTATAAAGAACAACAAAACTTAGAAAAGTTAGCGGAACAAGGCTCTGAGATAACTGGTATTGCTACCGGGTTCTTTGATTTTGATAAATTAACGGCAGGATTACAGCCAAATCAGTTTATTATAATTGCGGCTCGTCCTGCGATGGGAAAAACTTCTTTTGCACTTAATATTGCAACTAACGTATCAATTAACAGTGATAAGGCGGTTGCGGTATTTAACTTAGAGATGAGTGCTGAACAACTAGCTAATAGAATATTACAGTCTTTAGGTGGTATAAATGGTGCAAAAATGCGTACCGGAAGGTTAGAACATAGTGACTGGAAAAAACTGAATGAAGCCATAAGTAAGTTATCTGCTTCTAACTTATATTTAGATGATACACCTGGTATTACGGTTGGAGAAATAAGAAGCAAATGTAGAAGACTTGCAAGTTCAGAAAAAGGTCTAGCGTTGGTTGTAATAGATTATTTACAATTAATAGCGGGCTCAAACACAACTTTTGGTAATAGACAACAAGAAGTATCAGAAATTTCAAGAAGTTTAAAGACCATGGCTTTAGAGCTTGGTGTTCCAGTAATAGCTTTAGCTCAATTATCTCGTGCGGTTGAATCTCGTGAGGATAAAAGACCTATAATGAGTGATTTAAGAGAGTCAGGATCAATCGAACAAGATGCCGATATTGTTTCGTTTTTATATAGAGATGATTATTACAACAAAGAGACAAGACGTGATGATAATGCTAGTATAACTGAATTTATAATAGCAAAAAACAGAAGTGGGCCAACCACAACAATAGAATTATTGTTTAAAAAAGATACGTCATTGTTTGTAAACTTTAAAAGGGAAAGCGGTGAATAATTTTGAAAAAAGTAATAAAAAGTGGGATCACTTATTTTATTTCAATACTAGTTGCTCTTGCAATCGTTGTTTTTGTTAATTTTTCTGATAAATATCAATTAACTCCTCAAGTGGTATACAAAGTATATTTAGATGGAAAAGAAATAGGTAACATTGCTGATAAAGAAGAATTAGAAGAATACATTAATGATGAACAAACCGAATTAAAAGAGGAGTATGGTGTTGATAGGGTTTATATTCCAGAAGGGGTAGACATACAAAAATGTATAACTTATGAAAGTGAAGTTTTAACTGCAAAACAGGTAAATAACATAATAAAAGAAGAAAAGCCATATACGGTTGAGGGATATATTGTAACCATTAAATCAGATTCAGAAGATGAGGAAGATATAGTAATAAACGTTTTGGATGAAGATGTTTTTGATAGTTCAATAAAATCGGTTGTTAAGGCTTTTGTAA
Source organism: uncultured Muribaculaceae bacterium (assembly GCA_964431705.1). Taxonomy (GTDB): domain Bacteria; phylum Bacillota_I; class Bacilli_A; order RF39; family UBA660; genus Aphodocola. The sequence continues at coordinate 2,393 of CAYSJY010000065.1, forward strand.
CAGAAGAAGAAATAGAAAATTATGTTAATGATACTCAAGCTGAAATAGAAGATACTGGATCAATTATTGAAGATATTTATATTGATCAAGATATAACGATTAAACATGGTTATATTTCAACAGATGAACAAATATTTACTGATGAAAAAACTCTTACTAAGTATTTATTGTTTGGTGAGATAGCAGAAGATGAATATTATACCGTTCAAGAAGGTGACACCATTGATTCTATAGCATATGATCATCAACTAGCAACTGAAGAGTTCTTGATTGTTAACCCTGAATTTACTTCCGCAAATACCATTTTATCAGTTGGTCAGCAAGTAAAAGTAAATCTTATTAGTCCAATTATTGACGTTGTTGTTGAAACTCATAACGTAATTGATCAAGAAAGCCAATACGAAGTAATTGAAGAAGAAGATCCGGATCTTGCTTATGGTACTGAGGAAATAGATCAAGAAGGTCAAACCGGAATAGATAGGTTAACAACTAAAATGCAAACGGTAAATGGTGAAACAACAAACGTTGTAATAGTAAGCTCTGAAACCATTGTACCTTCTGTGTCACAAATTGTTAGGGTTGGTACTCAATCTTCAAGTGAGTCAACGGCACCTATTATGTCAGGTTCTTGGGCATGGCCAACGATATCACAATATTATATTTCAAGTTATTTTGGTTATCGTTGGGGATCTTTCCATCAGGCAATTGATATTGCCGGTAGTGGAGAAGGTTCACCAATATATGCAGCTGGTTCCGGTACCATAGTAACTGCTAAAACTAATTCTGGAAGTTTAGGTACTTATGTTACGATTGATCATGGTAATGGATATTATACGATTTATGCTCACATGAGTTCACGTTTAGTATCCGAAGGTGATACGGTTCAAAAAGGACAACAAATAGGTACGATGGGACATACCGGGTATGCTACTGGAACGCATTTACATTTTGGACTTTATTACGGAGGCTTGCCATACAGAGGTGGTACTCCACTTGATCCACTGACTTTATATGAATGATGAAAATAGCAATTTTATCAAGTGGTAGTAAAGGTAATAGTGTATTAGTAAGTAATGGCGACACCAAGATCTTAATTGATCTTGGTGTTACTAAATCGTATGCAGAAGATAAGTTAAAGGAATTAAATGTGGATCCAAAAGAAATAAAAGCAATACTAATAACACATACCCACGCGGATCACGTTCAAGGCTTAAAGGTTTTCTTAAAAAAATATCATCCAAAATTATACGTAAATAAAATTATTTTAAACTTGTTAAAGGAATACGTTGATGATTTTGATTATGTTTTATACGAAACTAATAATTTCAAAATAGATGATTTGAATATAAAGGTAATAAAAACATCACATGATGTGAAAGGTTCAGTTGGGTTTATAATATCATCTAATGATAAGTCTTTGGTTTATATAACCGACACGGGTTATGTAAATAATAAGTATTTTGATATATTAAAAAATCATAACTTATATATAATGGAAAGTAATCATGATATAAAACTCCTTATGGAAGGAAAATATCCTTATTATCTAAAACAAAGAATCTTAAGTGATAAAGGACATTTATCTAATAATGATGCTTCTTATTATTTATCAGAGTTTATTGGAAGTAATACGAAAACCATTATATTAGCACACATATCTGATGATAATAACACTTATGATCTTGCTTTAGATACGTTAAAAAAAGTATTAAAAGAGACAAATAAAAGTGTCGATAATGTTTTAATTGCAAAGCAAAAACAAAGAACGGACTGGATAGAAGTATGATAAAAATAATATGCGTAGGTAAAATAAAAGAAAAATATTTTATAGATGCAATAAATGAGTATAAAAAAAGATTATCTAAGTATACTAAGTTAGAAATAATTGAGTTGCCAGATTACAATTATGACATTTTAAAAACCATCAATGAAGAAGGGAAAAACATTTTATCTAAGATTAATGATAAAGATTATGTAGTCACATTAGAAATAAATGGAAGTCAAATGGATTCTAAAAGCTTTGCTAAGTTTTTGAATAATCATTTACCTTTTAATTTGGTAATTGTTATCGGTGGATCACATGGTCTTTCTAGTGATGTTTTAAAAAGATCAAACTATTCATTATCATTTTCTTTATTAACCTTTCCACATCAATTATTTAGAGTTATGCTATTAGAACAATTATATAGGGCATTTAAAATAATCAATAATGAAAGCTACCACAAGTAGCTTTTTTCTTGCATACATTGTTTATTAATGTTATTATATAGGCAACAAGAGGTGATTATTTTGTTAGTTGCAACATTTAACATGAAAAATTCTTATTCACCAGCGAATCCTAAAAACTGGGTAAAAAGAGCACAAGCTGCTGAAGAATTAATTCAAAAAAGAAAATTAGAAGTAGTAGGAACTCAAGAATTAACTCCAAGAACAAAAGATTATTTAGAAAAAAAACTAGACGATTATATATTTGTTGGAGAATCAAGAGGTAGTGCTAGTATATCTGATGAGTATAACAGTATTTTGCTTAAAAAAGAAGTTTTTGAATTATTAGATGAGAAAACTTATTCATTATCTAATGATATAAATAAAAAAGGAGGAAGATTCTTACTTGATCTTTTTCCTAGGATATGTACTGTTGTACATACTTTATATGAAGGGCATAACTATTTAATTATTAATACTCACTTGGATAATTTATTTTCATATAATAGAAAACTTCAGTTAGAAGTTCTATCAAAGATAATAAGGTTAGAAAAAAATATTAATGAAGACGTTATTGTAATGGGTGATTTTAATATGCATTTAACTGGAGATTTAAAAAAGTTTGAAAAACAAAATAAACTAATTGATGCTGTTCCAAGAACACTCGGAAGTTCATTTAGGGAATTTGATAGAAAAGAACCGATTGATCATATATTTATAA
>CAYSJY010000066.1:0-4970 GCA_964431705.1 uncultured Muribaculaceae bacterium
AAAATTAAAAGAGCAAGAAACTTATAAAGAAAGATTATTAGATATGTCATTAAGAAAAATGATTTCGAATGAAGAATTTATGGAAAAAAACAAGAAAATATTAGAAACAATTTCAATATTAAAGAGAGACTTAATTGAACGTGAAACAAATAGAGAAACTTCATCATATTATGAAGTAATCGCTAATAGTATTAGAGAACTAATAACTCCAAAATTAAATATAAAGGAAAACATTGGTAAGTACTTTGATTTGTTTGTTGATAAAGTTTTTGTTAGTAAAATAAACAACAACCGTATGCATTTAAAATTACAAATGATATTTAACTTTAAAACACCAAATCAAGAAATAGAACTTGATTACAGTAAAAAGTATAATAATGACAACACAAATACAAATAACAAAATAAAAACAAAAATTACAAATAGAGATTATAGTTTGAAATTGTCTTTTGACGATAATTTTTTAAGACAAAAGTATCTCTTGCTTGACCCCCAGGAATCCAGGCTTTGTTGAATTAGGAAATCGTTTGGGTAAAGAAACTTTATTTGAGTATATTTATAATTTTGGTTTTGGACAAAAAACAGGAATTGATTTAAATGGAGAGGCAACAGGTATTATTTTTGACTTGGAAGATGTAGGTCCAGTTGAACTTGCAACAACATCGTTTGGACAAGGTGTATCAGTAACACCAATTCAGCAGATAACTGCGGTATCTGCTGCAATAAACGGGGGAACACTTTATAAACCTTACATCGTAAAAAGTTTAAATGATCCAGAAACAAATCAAGTAATAGTTGAAAATACCCCAACAAAGGTAAGAAAAGTCATAACAGAAAAAACTTCAAAAGAAGTAAGAAGAGCACTTGAGTCAGTTGTTACGAATGGAAGTGGTAGAAATGCCTACATTGAAGGTTACCGTGTAGGTGGAAAAACAGGTACTGCACAAAAAGTTGAAGACGGACAATATTTAGTTGGTAATTATATCTTATCATTTATTGGTTTCTTACCCGCTGATGATCCACAGATAATTGTTTATGTTGCAATAAATAATCCTAAAAATGTAGTTCAATACGGTGGAGTGGTTGCGGCTCCAATCGTAAAGTCAATCCTTCAAGATGCTATAGAAATATTAGATATAGAAAAAAGAGAAGGAGCCTCTGAAATGGAATATGATTGGGATGATAAAAAATATTATACAGTAGAAGATGTTGTTGGTAAGACTCCAGAAGAGGCTACTAAAATTTTATCTAATTTTGTTTTAGAATATAGTGGTAGTGGTAATACGATAGTTGCACAATCACCTGAAGCAGAAACAAGATTACAAGAAGGATCAACCGTAAGATTAATGCTTGGGGATTAATTGACAAAAGATAAAAAAAGTTATAGACTATTTTTTGGAAATGCGAGGTATATATTAGGATGAAAAACAAACGTTTATTAGCTTTGATTTTAAGTATCACTACTTTGTTTTCTTGTTCTGGTTCGGCTAAACAAGTTAAAACAAGCAATGATAAGGAGAGCAACAGTTTAATTTTACCAACGATACTTGGGATAAGTAAAAATGATAAAAGCCTAGATAAAGTAGATACGTTTTATTTAGATGATGAGTATGTTTACATTACTGAGGATGTAAGTTTAAAAGAAAGTAATGATGAAACATCACAATCTTTAGTTACGATTGATGAATATGAAAAAGTAAAGCGAATAAGAACTAATGATGATTGGGATTATGTTTCTTATAATGGTACGGAAGGTTATGTATCTAAAGAATATACAGAAGAATTAGGAAATACTTTTGTTGAAATTGATATATCAGAACAGGAATTATATTTATACGTTGATAACGAACTTTATTTAACCGCAGATGTTGTAACTGGTAAAAAAGGAACTTATGATACTAGAATAGGTTGTAATCCAATTTATTCTAAAGAAACAAATAGATATTTAACTGGTGAAGATTACCGAGTTTACGTGAATTTTTGGATGCCATTTGACGGTGGGCAAGGGCTTCATGATGCTTTGTGGCGTGATAGTTTTGAAAAAGAAGATTACTTAAACGGTTCTCATGGGTGTGTAAACATGAAATATAAAGACGCTAAGGAAGTGTATGAAAACATATCGGTTGGAACTAAGGTTTTGGTTCATAAGTAAAGTAAAATTTTGTTAAGTTAGTATAAAATTATGTAAAAATTTAAAAATATATAGTATAATTATACAAGATTAATGGGGTGATAATGGATGTTTGTATTAACAAAGTCTTTATTAGCACTTATGATAGGTTTTATAATTTCAGTTGTAATGGGTTATTTTATGATACCGATTTTAAAGAAATTAAACGTATCCCAAAGAGTAAGTGTTTTTGTTGGTTCGTCACATAAAAAGAAAAATGGCATTCCAACGGTCGGTGGCCTTATATTTATTATTCCAACTTTTATAACGATATTAATTATGTATTTTACAAATAAGATAAACATAAACAGTAATTTATTAATCGTGTTATTTGTTTTTGTTGCTTATGCAATTTTAGGATTTATCGATGATTTTATGAAACTAAGAAGAAAACAAAATGAGGGTTTAACCGAAATTCAAAAATTATTTGGCCAAGTATTAATTGCTATTGTTTTTTTCTTCATATACATGAAAAGTGGATCTGAGCCTCTTTTATGGTTTCAAGCTTTTAACTTAAAGATAGATATTGGATGGTTATATGGATTCTTCATTTTATTTATGTTAGTTGCTTCATCTAATGCGGTTAACATTACTGATGGATTGGATGGATTATCCGGTGGATTATCTGTTATTGCAACCCTTGTTTTAGGTATCATAACATGGAATACCGAATGGCTTGCTGGCTATGAAGACATTGCTATATTTTGCTTTATTTTAGCGGGAGGATTACTTGGTTTTTTGGTTTATAATACTTATCCTGCTAGGGTGTTTATGGGTGATACTGGATCACTTGCAATTGGTGGTGTTTTAGCATCAATAGCTATTCTTACTAGGCATGAAATTACTTTTGCGGTTATTATGGGAGTGTTTGTTATTGAAACGCTTTCTGTTATAATACAGGTCTTTTCATTATTCGTATTTAAAAAGAAGGTGTTTTTAATGACTCCACTTCATCATCATTTTGAAAAATTAGGTTGGAAAGAACAAGACATCGTAAAGCTTTTTTGGATAGTTGGATTAATATTAGGAACTTTTGCAGTTGTATACGGTGCTTGGTTATAAGATGTTATATACATCTTTTTTATTTTCAAGCTTGAAAAAATCAAACTAATTTAGTAATATAAAGATAGATTATAGGGGTATATATGAAAGAATTAATAATAAATAAAGATGAATTAAATGATAATGATGTACAAGAAGTTGTAACGAGAGTAAAAGCAATAATGTTAAATGAAAACCATGAAATGTTACTTGCGTATTGTGATTGTGATTATCAATTTCCTGGAGGTCATTTAAAAGATAATGAAGATGTATATTCTGGATTAATAAGAGAGATAAAAGAAGAAACTGGAATAGAATCAAAAAAAGAGGATTATTATCCATTCATGATAATTAAACATTATGAAAAAAATTATTTTAGAACTAATAATAACAGATTAAACATAATGATTTATTTTATTTACAAAAATATTGCAAATATAAATATAAAAGAAACCAACATTAGTGATTATGAAAGAAAAAATGATTTTAAACTTTGTTATGTTAATTTAGATGATGTTGAAGACTTATTAATAGATCATACTAAAAATTTTCCTAGATTTAAAAATCTTGCATATGAGATGCTTCCTGTTTTAGATGAGTATAAACATTATTATGATTTAGTTTCAACCAATAGTATAAAAATGTAATTATATATAATTTTTGAACTTAAGATAATTTAAAATAGAATGTTTTTTAACGTTCTTTTTTTCTTTTTCATAGAATATTTTTAAGTAGTAGTTATTTATTACTTGGAGATGATAAACATGAAAAGAAAAATAGATGTACCACTTATAATAACTATATTTATTATTTGTATATATGGAATTATAATGATATATTCAGCATCAAGCATTTGGGCAGAATATAAGTTTAATAATGAATTTCACTATGTTATAATGCAAAGTATCTTTTTTATAATAGGTATGATTTTAATGTTTATCGTAAGCAAAATACCATATACATATTATTTGAAAAAGTCTAATTTAATTTTATTTGTTTGTTTTATTCTTTTAATATTAGTTTTAATACCTGGTATTGGAAGTGTTAGAAATGGATCTCGTAGTTGGTTTGGAATAGGAGGTCTTGGTATTCAGCCATCTGAATTTATGAAACTTGGTCTTATTATATTTGCTAGTAAATACATATATAATAATCCAAAGGATATGAGATCTGTTAAAAAAGGCGCTTTTCCAATCCTTTTTATCGTCATGTTAGCTTTTTTTCTTATAATGTTACAACCTGATTTTGGAACTGGTACGATTATTGTTATGACGATTATTGGAATGCTTTTTATATCTGGTGTTAACTTTTCTTTTTTTATCAAAATAGGAATGATAGGTTTAGTGGGGGTTTGTTTTTTAATTATTGCAGCACCATATAGAATGCAAAGAATAGTATCTTTTTTAAATCCTTGGAGTGATCCTTTAGGAACTGGATTTCAAGCGATACAGTCTCTTTTTGCAATTGGTCCCGGAGGTCTTTTCGGACTTGGTTTTGGAAATTCAATTCAAAAACATTTTTATCTTCCAGAACCTCAAACAGACTTTATTTTTTCTATAATATCTGAAGAACTTGGAATCATTGGAATAATTTCTGTTGCTACTTTATTTTTAATAATAATCTTAAGAAGTATCAAAATATCAATTAAATCACCAGATGATTTTGCTAAATTTTTATCTTTTGGGATAATATTTCAACTTGCTTTTCAAACACTTTTGAACTTAGCGGTAGTAGTAGGATTAATTCCAGTAACTGGGGT
>CAYSJY010000067.1:0-4793 GCA_964431705.1 uncultured Muribaculaceae bacterium
TTTCTATATTACCATAGAAAGGATTGACTTTACACAAATTTATTTACAGACTCGATAATATTAGCTTTTTTTATGCATAAACTTCATCATATATGATTTTTAATTTTTTAACTTTACCTGTTTCATATCTTTTTATGGTCTTTGGTAAAACAAGCATTATTTTGGCTTTTATACCAAACGTATCTTTAAATTTTTTCATTAATTCAATTTCTTTTTCTTTTAGCATATTTACATTATCATTTAAATTTACATCTATTATATTTTGATATTCTATTATTATTTTTATATCATCCATGAAGTCTTTTTTCTTTGTCAACTGTACTTCGTAATTAGAAGATAAATAATCATTTTTTAAGATAAAATCTTCGATTTGACTTAAGTATACTTTAACGCCTTTAACCTTTACCATGTCATCAGCTCTTCCAATTATTCTTTTTATCCGATTTGATGTTTTACCACACTGGCATTTTTTTAGTTCTAATTCAACAATGTCATTTGTCTCATACCTTATAAGTGGGAAACATTCATTATTTAAAGATGAAATAACTAATTCTCCAGTGTTTGAATCAGTTGGCTCTTTAGTTACTGGATCAATTAATTCAAACACGTAATTATCTTCATAAAGATGAAGTCCAGAACAAAGTTTACATTCACTTCCAAGTCCAGGTCCCATTGTTTCAGTCATTCCATAATCTTGACTAATCATGATATCTTTTCCCCAAGCCTTTTTTAATTTACGTCTCATCTCTTCGGTTAATAATTCGCTTCCAACTTTTATTATTCTAACACTTAGTTTTTTTACGTCAATTCCTATTTCTTTAGCAACTTCTGCCATGTGCATCGCGTATGATGGACTGGTAACTAACACGGTTGTGTTAAGATTTTGCATGTAAAAAAGTTGCTTTTCAGTACCGCCGGAACTTGTTGGGACAATTGTGCATCCAAATTCTTCTAATGCTTCATGAAATCCTAAGCCACCGGTAAACATTCCGTATCCAACACATATTTGAACAACATCATTCTTTGTTATTCCTGCGTTTTTACAATTTTGAATAATCATTTTATTTCTTAGTTTTAAATCATTTTTAGTAAAACCAACTATTAAAGACTTACCAGTTGTTCCAGAAGATGCATGATATCTTACTATTTTACTTTTATCTACACAGTAAAAACCATGTGGGTAATCAATAAAGAAATCACTTTTCTTAGTTAATGGTAGTTTTTGAAAATCATCAAAATTTTTAATATCATTTATTTTAATACCACAATCATCTATTTTCTTTTTGTATATTTTATTATTTTCATATATGTATTCAAGCTGCTTTTTTAGTTTCTGAAAGTTCTTTTTTTGAGAGTTTAAAATGTTTCCCATATAATATTCCTCCTTTTTTCTTTACGTACTTAATTATATAATCTATTGCTAAAGTCATTAATATAACCATAACATATGTTAATATAGTTCCCAAAATAGCGTTATCTATGAATATTTTATAATGAAGTATTGTTTTTAAAAGTACTCCATGAAGTAAATAAATAGTTAATGTTTTGTCTCCAAGCTTTACTAACGGGGTCTTATTTTTTGGCATGATAATTAATATAAAACTTCCAAAGATAAAGAAAAAAACATACAACAAACATCTTTTTAAAAAACATTCAATAGGGGTATCATAAACGTAGTAGCTGTATTTTAAATAAGTATCTTTAAGTACGAAAAAGTTTTGATTAAATAAAAACCAAATCGTTATTATCCCGGTTAACACAAATATTATGTTTTTATGCTTTTTTATTTTATCAAATAGTTTTATCTCTTCAGAGTAATAACCTAAAACAAAAAGTGGAATTGAACAAATCGTTCTTGTAACTGATAAAGTATTTGTTATAGCACCAATAAAGCCACTTAAAAGTGCAAGTATTAAGCTAATTATAAAAACATATTTAAATTTAAATTTTTTAAACACATATTCTAATAAGTATAACCAAGCGCAGGTTAATAAATACCATAAGGTAAACCTGGGTGTTATAATGCTTTTAAAAGGCGAGATAGTTTTTAATACTAAACCAAAATACAAAGTTATCACAACTTGTGCAATGGCAAATATCATTAACATCTTACCAGCTCTTTTAGCAGGTGTTTTTCTGCTTTTTTTTGCAAAAACACCAGTTACAAATAAAAAAACTGGCATCATAAAAAAGGTAATTATCTTAAACCAACTATAACTAAAACCATAATATGAAGAGCAAACTCCTAAAGTATGTGCTAAAACTACACAAAGTATTAATAAACCTTTAATATTATCAAAGTAAAATATTCGTTTCATTTTTTTCACCAAAATAATTATAAAATAAAAAAATGTCATTTTGGTGTGTATTTTTAAAAAAAACAAATTTATATATTGATTTGAAATTTATTTTATAAGTTATAATTGAATTGAATAAATGAAAGTAAAAATACCTATGAAATTTCTTTAGAAATCATAGATTTTTTATGGTTTCTTTTTTTATTTTTAAAATGATATAATAATAGCGTAAGAATCTTTATAAATAACAAAAGGAGGTATTTAAACATGGGAATAATTAAATCAGCAAGTGCAAGTTCTTGCTTAAGAGGACTTGATTATTATAAGCATAAAAAGGTTATTAATTACAAAAAAATAAACGATTATGAGTACGAAGGAGAGGTGCTTGGAAGTGAAAATAAAAAATACAACGTTTTAATAAATATAGAACATCCAAAAAGTTCTAAGTGTAATTGTCCACATGCAAATGGTAAAAGACTCGTTTGTAAGCATATGGTTGCACTTTATTTTACAATGTTTCCAAAGGAAGCTGATAATTTTATTGAAGATGCTAAAAAGGCTGAGGAAGAATATCAAGATTATCAGGAAAAACTATATGAAAAGGTTATTGCACACATTCATTTAATGAGTAAAAAAGAACTTATTGATGCTTTAATTTACATTTTAAACGTTGCACCAGATTGGATATACGATGAGTTTGTAAGAGATAATGTTGGATATTAAAAAATACAAAAAATATAAAAATTAATAATTGTTTACTTCTTAAATTTATAAATCTTTAGTAATTTGTGATTTAGTTAAAAATAAACAAGTGTTAAATATCTTGTTTATTTTCTGCACCCCAATCACATAACTGGTCTAAAATTGGCATTAGTGATTTACCTTTAATAGATAAATAATATTCTACTTTTGGTGGAATTTCTTGATATTCTTTTCTAACAATTAAACCGCTATCTTCTAATTCTTTTAAATTAGATGTTAAAGTTTTAAATGATATTGGATCTATAAACCTTTTTAGTTCGTTATATCTGAAAGGGCCATAAAACGCCAAAGAATATAAAATTGGTAATTTGTATTTTCCAGATATTAAAGACATACTATAAGCAAAACCTGTTTCTTCAAAATTCATGTTTTCATCTATGCATTTCTTCATTTTTACACTCTCCTTTAGGTAAGTACTATACAATTATATTGTATCATTATATAATAAAGTTGTAAATTAAAGAAAAGGTGAATTAAATGAAAGTTATCGATTTAAAAGATTATGAAGAAATAGTTAAAGTAGCTAACCTTTATTTAGAGGGATGTAAAAAAGGGGATAGTTTCATCATGAAACCAGCATTTCATGAAAATGCTACTATCAATGGTAATCCAATTTAAACTTTATTTGATGTGATGAAGCAGGAAAAGCAGATTCAGTTGGTAGAGTTGATGTTTTAGACGTTATAAATGATATAGCTGTTATTAGAATTACAATGGAAAATTATTTTGGAGCTGATTATGTTGATTTACATATGTTAAAGAAATTTGATGATAGTTGGAAAATTGTTGCTAAAATATTTACTGATAACAAATAATTGCAAATTATAATTTATCAGATAGATAATTAAAAACTTATCAGAAATGATAGGTTTTTTATGTTGAAGATAAAAAGATAATTGTGGCTGGTCAAAATGTTACCGTATAAATCAATTAGTAATATTACTGACCGTAGTCATATGGTTTATCCTTTTTATTAAAACATTTTATTTTCTATCTTTAAAAAAATCAGCCCAATAAGGATTTTCTTTATCAAAAATTACTTTTTGTTTTTCAGTTAATTTATAAGGATAATCCTTAAATAAATTAAAAATTTCTTTTTTGTCAAATGTGAATAAATGCTCTCCAATCGTATCATTTTTTTTCAGCCACCATATTACATCATCTTCATTTTTTTTATAAAAAATATCTTCATTATTCACGATTTACACCTCTCAAACTAAGTATATTGTACTATGAAGTGACAAAATATTCAATAATTTCATTGAATTTATAATACCTAAAATAGAAAAATTATTCCTTGTAAGACATAATTCTATTGCTTCAGAGAAGAAATTATTTTGCCATCATTTTACTAACCTATTAGTTGATTATACTTTATAATCAAAACAGTATTTGTTAAAATTAAAAATATATTTTTTATTTAACGTTGATTGTACTACAGTCAATCCCTTAATTCAACATAACTTAAATTAGTTTCATTATTATCACTTTAATAATATTATATATAGTTATAAAAATATTATTAATGCTTTTGTTCACTTTTCGTTCACTATAATTTTTTTAAAATTTCTAAACATTATTATATAAAGAAAAACTCGAACTAAAAAGTTCGAGTATATTTCACTATGGAGCGAGTGTTGTAGCTATCTACAACTACTCACCAATAACAAAAGAGTACGTATAATCATCCGTTGCTAATAATATACCATATTTTTGATATTTATGGAATATGTT
>CAYSJY010000068.1:0-4706 GCA_964431705.1 uncultured Muribaculaceae bacterium
TTTCATAGACATCACCCTCTTTCTATTCTTTTCAAAGAAAAAAAGAGGAAAGCATGCATAACCTTTGGTTTTAGGTTACTCTCACATTAATTATTAGCCATATCTTTTTAAATTACCCTATAAATATTTTAAAAAGCCAGAAAAATGTCTGGCTTTTTATATTAAATTATTTCTTGTCTTAAAATTTTTCTACATCCAATTTAACTTTTACTCCGTTTAAATCAAACTCATCTTTCAAGTTGTCTTTGTTAATTAATTCTTTACTTAAAGTTTCTTTTTTAATCATATCACCAAATGATTTTATTACTTTATCTAATTCTTTTGGTCCATTATAATATAGTTTAATTCTATCAGTAACATCAAAATCTTTTTGTTTTCTTAAGTTTTGTACCTTTGATATTAATTCACGAGCAACTCCTTCATTTATTAAATCTTCAGTTAAGTTCGTGTTTAAAATAATGAAATTATTACTATCTTTTATAACGTTATACCCATCTTTTGCTGATACTCTTATATCAACCATTTCCTCAGTTACATCAAATAATTCACCATCTATCTTTATCGTTACAGCCTCACCATTTTGAATAAATCTTATGTCTTCATTAGTTAGTTTTTTAAGTTCTTCTTGATAAAGTTTAATCTTAGGTCCAAATATTTTACCTACAATTTTAAAATTAGGTTTAACTTCAAAGTTCATATATTTAGATAAATCAGATACGTAAGTTACTTCTTTAACGTTTAATTCTTCTTTTATTAAGCCTTCTAAGTCTTTAATTAAATCTTTATCTTTACCATCAATTAATACTTCACTAATTGGTTGCCTTACCTTTATTTTAACTTCTTCCCTTGCGTTTCTACCAAGTGAAATAATATTTCTTACCAAATCCATCTTATTTTCTATTTGGTCATTAACAAGTGATAGGTCTGCTTTTGGAAAATCACTTAAATGAACAGATTCTTCGTTAGTTAAATTAGTATATATTTCCTCAGCGGTAAATGATGCTATTGGTGCAATTACTTTACATAAGCCTATTAAAACATCATAAGTTGTTTTATAAACCGCTTTTTTGCTATCATCTAAATCATGTGCCCAAAATCTTTTTCTTGTACGTCTTATGTACCAGTTAGATAAATCTTCTGAAACAAAATCAGTAACACTCCTTACGACTTTTGTTAAATCATACTCATCATATGCTTTGGTTACGTAGTCTAATAATTTATTGTACTTTGATAGTAACCATTTATCGATTTCTTCTAATTTATCATAAGGAATATTAAAAGTTCTAGCATCTACACAATCAGTGTTTGCGTATAATGCAAAAAACGAATACGTATTTTTAAAGGTGTTGAAGAATTTAGAATACACTTCTTTTATACCATCTTCATCAAATTTAATAGGTGTCCAAACAGGGGATACATAAGGTAAATACCATCTTATTGGATCTGCACCATTTTTTCTCATTAAATCAAATGGCTCTATTGCATTACCTCTTGATTTATGCATCTTTTGTCCATTTTTATCAAGTAATAAATCATTTACCAAAACGCCTTTATAAGGACTTTTTCCAGTTACGAAAACACTTATTACTAAAAGTGAGTAGAACCAGCCCCTTGTTTGATCGATTCCCTCAGCGATAAAGTTCGCTGGAAATTGTTCTTCCCAAAGTTTTTTATTTTCAAAAGGATAATGATACTGTGCAAATGGCATAGCTCCTGAATCAAACCAGCAGTCAATAACGTCTTTAACACGGGTCATCTCGCCTTTACACTTAGGACATCTTAAGTGAATATCATCAACATAAGGACGATGTAACTCGATGGATTCATCTATGTTTTCAATTGCTTTTTCTACTAACTCTTTTCTTGAGCCTATCATTTCTTCATGTCCACAAGAACACTGCCATAAAGGAAGTGGTGTCCCCCAGTACCTTTGACGAGATATTGCCCAGTCTTTTAATTCAAGAAGCCAGTTTCCAAAACGTTTTTCACCAACGTAAGAAGGATACCAATTAACCTTTTTATTTTCTTCTATTATCTTATCTTTTATTTTAGTTACCTCTAAATAAAATGACGGCTTTGAATAATATAGAAGTGGTGAAGAACATCTCCAACAATGAGGATAGTTATGAACTATTTTTTGCTTTTTAAATAACTTATCATTTTCCTTTAAGTATTTAATAACTTCTAAATCCGCATCAAATACCCTCATACCTTTCCATGGACCAGATGTGTAGCATCCATCTTCTCCAACTGGATTCAAATATGGTAAATTATATTTTTTACCAACGTTAGCATCATCTTCACCAAAAGCAGGTGCAATATGAACAATACCTGTTCCATCTTCCATAGTAACGTAATTATCACAAGTTACATAAAAAGCTTTTTTATCAACTTTTAAAAATGGAAGTAACTGTTCATACTCTTGATACTCTAAATCTTTACCTTGATACTCTTCTAATACCTTAACATCGTCTCCTAATACTTTGTTCATTAAAGCTTTCGCAAGGATAAACTTATAACCTTTTGATTCTACTAAAACATAAGTTTCATTTGGATTAACACATAAAGCAACATTTGCCACCAAAGTCCAAGGCGTAGTTGTCCAAACAAGAAAATATACATCCTCATCCTTTTTCTTCATTGGAACAATTACTGTATCTACTGATACTTCTTTGTATCCTTGTGCAACTTCGTGAGATGCTAAAGAAGTTCCACATCTTGGACAATATGGTGTTATCTTAACGCCCTCATAAAACAATCCCTCATCAAAGAATTTCTTTAATATCCACCACTCAGTTTCAATATAATCATTATCATATGTTATGTATCTATTTTTAGTATCAATAAATTGCCCCATATCATCAGTTAACTTAGTAAATGACTCTTCGTTTTTCCATACTGCTTCTCGGCACTTTTTATTAAATGCTTCAATACCATACTTTTCAATGTCTTTTTTACCATTAAAGCCAAGTTCTTTTTCAACTTGTACTTCAACAGGAAGGCCATGAGTGTCCCATCCTATTTTTCTAAGTACTCTTTTACCTTTCATTGTTTGATACTTACAAAAAGCATCTTTTAAGAATTTTGCAACCATGTGATGAACACCAGGATTACCATTTGCCGTTGCAGGTCCATCGTAGAAAACCCAGTTTTCACAATTTTTTCTATTATCTATCGTTTTTTGTAATATGTCTTCTTTTTTCCATTTCTTTAGTATTTCTTGTTCAGTTTCATACTCGTTTTTCTTTGATAAATCTTTAAATATCTTATTCATTTTTTTATCCTCCTTTAATAAAAAAAAACTCATCCTAATTAAAGGATGAGATTATCTCCCACGGTACCACCTTTGTTCATATCTTTTGATATGCACTTTAACCTTTTAACGCAAAGTTTACGATATTATCTTACTTTTTTTCAGATAAACACATCAGAAGTGATTCTTAACATACTTTTATTAATCATTTTCACACCAAATAAATGACTCTCTTTTAATTACTTATATGTTAACGTCTTCCTCATTTGTTTTTATATGTTATATTTTACAAAAAAAAATATTATTTTTCAAGTATTAATAAAATATTTTTTGTAATAATTTCATCTTATTACCTTTTATTTCAAACTTAGCTCCAATTGGTATTATAACGTTTGCTATCTCATGACCAAAAGTCTCACATTTATAATAAGTGCTTTACTTAATAAGTAAAGCAGGGACATAATACGAAGTATCAAGAAAACTTTAAACAAAAAGTGTCTCAACTTTTGAATAATCTAAAAGCCGTAATTGATGCAATAAAGTCTAAAAATCTAAAACCTCTTTACAATGAATCTAAAAAAATTTGAGAAAATTAACGAATTATATGGTGAATGATTAGGTTAATACAAAATCAAAATAAAATTCATATGTAAAGAAAAAAAGATAATTTTTTACTTATCTTTTTAATCGCTTTTAAAAATCTTCTGAGATATTTTTAATTCTTCCTCTTTTGGGTTCATCTTCATCAGACATCTTACCTTGTACGTTTATGTTTTTAGGGGCACATAAAAATATACCATCACCTAATTTTTGCATGGTTCCACCGATTGCATATAAACATCCACTTACAAAATCTATTATTCTTTTACCTTGGTCTGGTGTTACTCTTTTTAAGTTAACAACAACAGTGTTTCTTTTCTTTAAATAATCAGCGATTTGTTGTGATTCAGAGTAAGCTCTAGGTTCTAAAAGAATCATTTTGCTTCCCTCTTGAGTCTCCTCACGATTTGCCTCTTCAACACTTAAAGTATAGTATTCATCTTCACTAGACACATCACTTGTTCCAAGTAATTTTTTTAGGTTAAATGCCATTTTTATCCCCTCCGCTATTTTTACTACTATCTATAAAAACATTTTAACACATTTTAAATAAAAGTTAAACACTAATAACAAAAAAAGAAAAATTTTTACATTTTTCATTTCTTTTTATAGTCTTTATGATCACTAATTTTAATTATTTTATCAGAATTAGAGTCAGTATAATGGTAATTATCACTTGAATCATCTTCATTTGATTTATTTTTTGCTAACATTTCTCTTAGCTTAGAAAGCTTACCATGAAGCTCTTCCATAAAATTCTCTAATGCATCTTCTAAAGTAACTTGATAATTAATTATATTGCCATCTTTATCATAAGCATAATCATCAAAATCTTCATTTAATACTTCAACAA
>CAYSJY010000069.1:0-4660 GCA_964431705.1 uncultured Muribaculaceae bacterium
ACTTCATCTTCTATTTTATCTAAATATTGGCCTTCAGTAATCTTTGCTCTTATTCTATCTTGATAGTAACCATTTATATCATCGGTCTTTATTAAATTACTTATCTCGTTAATTGTAAAATTTTTTGCACCGCAATGCATACAAGCATTATTTTCTATTTCACCACCGCATTCTTTACACGTTAAACTCTTCAAGCATTCCATTTTAATCACCAATTACATTATATCATATACTAAAGAATACATTTAATCATAAATAATATAGTTAGTCCATCATACTTTCTAAATTATTTGGAATTTGATCTCCCATAACAGCTTTAACTATTTTATCAGATTGTTCTTTAGAAACTTCTTTACCAGTAAGCCTTGACAATTCTTCTATTACACTTCTTATCGTATCTTCGTTTTTTAAATCACCATCTTTTAACCTAGATGCTAAATCAAGAATTGACTTTTTACTTACGTTTGTTTTTTTCTCAACTTTATTAAGAAAACTATCAGTTATTCCCATTTATTTATCACTCCTAAAATAATATATGCTATCTTATTTTTTTAGTTAAAAAAATAAACTATCCAAAATGAATAATTTATTTTATATTATATTTAACAAACTCTTTTTTCTTTAAAAATGCCCAAATAATAATACTATTTCTAATTAGGTCTTTTAAAACCTCACTTTTAGTCATGAAAAAGTCATTATAAATCATAATTTTTTGCTTCCAGTTTAGCAGGTATTTAAGCATTAAAACGTCATTAACATGGTATTTATATCCTTTATTTTTAAGTGTTTTACAAATATGAAATTTACATGCTAAACATTTAATAGAACATCCGTTCTTAGTTAAGTAAGGACACATACTACTATGATTTTTACTATCACAACAACATCCCCCACCGAGGTTATTAAACAATCTATCTTGAATGCATTTTCCGCATCTAAATTCACATACGTTTTTATTCACAAAGTCCTCATCCAACAAATCACACGATTTATCATATATAAAAGATAATCTTTCATTTTTATCTTTTATGTTTAAAGCATTAACTAAAAGTGATATTTGTTTTACGTTTTTATCATTTGTTTTTATTTCTTTATCATATAACTTACCATTATATTCAAAATAGTATTTTCTTTTTTTAACATATACTTTTAAAAACCAAGGAATTTTATAAATGCCATTAATGCTTTTTAAAACTACTTTTTTCATTTTACTCATTTCTGTTTTTAAATTGAAATACTATTGGTGTTCCTTCAAAGCCAAAACTTTCTCTTATCTTGTTTTCTAAATATCTATGATATGAAAAATGTACTAAACCTTTATTGTTGACAAAAAACGTGAATTTAGGAGGACAAGTACCTGTTTGTGACGTATAATATATCTTAAGTCTTTTTCCTTTGTATGAAGGGGGAGCCTCATTTGCAACAGCATCTGTTATAACGTCATTTAGTACGCTTGTTTTTACTTCTTTATGAGCGTTTTCATATACCTTTATAACTTCTGGCATTAAAGTATGAAGTCTTTTTTTAGTTTTGGCAGACAAAAATACGATTGGGACATAACTTAAAAATTGAAATTCCGCTCTTACTTTTTTAGTAAAATCTTTTATGGCTTTTTCTTTATTATCAATAAGATCCCATTTATTAACAACAAGAATTAAAGCTTTACCAGCTTCTTTTGCATAACTTGCTATGTGTTTATCATGTTCAACTATTCCTTCTTCTGCATTAATAACAACTAAACATACATCAGATCTATCAATTGCTTTCATACCTCTTAAAAGACTATACTTTTCAACAGCTTCATAAACCTTACCTTTTTTTCTCATACCAGCCGTATCTATAACTACAAAAGGTTTTTTTTCATAATTAAACATAGTATCAACCGTATCACGAGTTGTTCCAGCAACATCACTTACAATTACCCTTTCCTCATTTAAAAGAGCATTAACAAGTGATGATTTCCCAACATTTGGACGACCAATAACACAAAACTTAATAACGTTTTCATCATATTCATCTTCCTCTTGCTTAGAAAAATCTTTTACTACTTCATCTAA
The DNA here is from genome assembly GCA_964431705.1 of uncultured Muribaculaceae bacterium. Lineage (GTDB taxonomy): Bacteria > Bacillota_I > Bacilli_A > RF39 > UBA660 > Aphodocola. The sequence continues at coordinate 2,058 of CAYSJY010000069.1, forward strand.
TAAATCATCAACCCCAAGATTTTGTTCCGCTGAAATTGAAACATAATAATCAAAACCAAGTTCATAAAAATCATACATATTATCACGAGATAATTTACTATCAGTTTTATTAATTGCAACGATTATCTTTTTATTACTACGTCTTAAAATATCACGGACAACCAAATCATTTGTGGTAATGCCTTCCTTGCCATCTACAATAAATATAACAACGTCTGATGAATCAATCGCTATTTCTGCTTGCATTTTAATTTCTTTGTTAAACGCATCATCCCCAATATCTATTCCACCGGTATCAATTACGTTAAATTTATAATCAAGATAAGTTGCAAGTCCATAGATTCTATCTCTTGTAACACCAGGAGTGTCTTCTATTATCGCCTGTTTTTTCCCAACTAATTTATTAAATAAAGTTGATTTGCCTACGTTTGGTCTTCCAACTAACGCAACTGTTGGTATTTTCATTTAAATCACCTCTTTTACGCCAATAATTATAATATAAATTTAAAATTAAAAGGAGTTTATTAAAGTGTTTCATAAACTTCCTTTTCAATAATACCTTGTATTTCTTTTTTACCTAACTTAGTTTTTGATGAGAATAAAACAAGTTCATCTCCAATAGCTAAGTCTATGTTATCAATAATTTGTTTCTTATACTTTTCTCTTTGAGTTGTTCCTATTTTATCTACTTTGGTTGCTATTAAAGTTACTTTTAAATCATGAAACTTTAAAAAATCATACATAAGTAAATCATCTTCGGTTGGTTTATGCCTAAAATCTATTAACATGAAAACCTGTTTTAAATTCTCCCTTTCTGAAAGATATTCCTCTATCATCAAACCAAATTTTTTCTGATCAGATTTACCTGATTGAGTATAACCATAGCCTGGTACATCAACTAAGTAAAAATCATCATTTACTTTATAAAAGTTTATGGTTTGTGTTTTTCCTGGTTTACTAGATATTCTAGCTAAATTTCTTCTTTCTAAAATTGAGTTAATAAAACTTGATTTACCAACGTTACTTCTGCCTAAAAGTAAGAACTCTGGTTTACTATCCGTTGGATACTGACTTCTTCTTACCGTAATTAAAGGCTCATCAACACTACTTATTGTCATTTAAAATCACCCTCGTTTTCATGAAATAAAAAAGATAAATCTTTTAATTTCGCTTGTATTATAACAAAGTTATAGATAAATTGCAAATTTATCAAATAAATCAAAGACAATAACTCGTTTTTTTATTGTTTATTAGAGTCATTATTAATTGATGTTTTTGCTATTTTTATTGCATCATTAAATGCTTCACAAGCACAAATAAATAAGTTTTTATGACAAAACGTAATGGTTTTAATACCGGTTATATTTTGTAATTCTTTGGTTTCTTTTCCCGCCCAATTTATAGGAAAAGGTTTTTTAACATCAAAACTCCCAGGAGAAACAGGTGTTGCAACAACGTTATATCCTCCTCTTTTAGATGGAAATATAGCGTATAATATATCTTTTGCTTTTTCATTATCTGATTGTAATACGATGTCCTTCCATGGCATGTATTGTTCAAGAATTAATATACCATCATTACTTTCATTTATCTTTTCTTCTACTATTTTTCTTGCATCTTCTTTAGCTTTCATCTTTTTTATCATGTTATTAAAAACGTCATTTGCAAAATAAAGTGCCTTTAAAAAGCAAGTACTTTCTTTTTCATCATCATTCCAATCAGGATTAAAACCCGCGATTAAATTAGGAAGTGTTTGTTGTTTTACTTCTGGTTCGTTATTTAATGCTTGTCCATTATCATCTCTATCAATATCCATAATAAGGTTTTTATCAACACTTTCAAAAAAAGCATCTTTATTTGGTACGTTTAATTTATCAATTATATCTTTACCAAATGCATGCCAAACAAGACCACATGATGCATATTTTATGCCATTATCACGGGTTTTATCAAAATCAATTTGATGATGATCAAACTCACCAAAACCAACGTCATAGCAAAAAGCATCAAGATTATTAACCGTGTTTGTTCTATATATTTTCATAGAACCAAATTTATTTAAAAGAATAACACTTGCCATTACTTCATCAGCATGAAAAGTACCACTATGAGTTATGAAATCAGCTTCAAACTCATTATCAACTACATTTACTTCTATATCTTCATTATAAACGTTTCTTAACACCATATTACCAACTCCAAAAACAAATTATTTATTAGTATAGTTATAATAATCTATCTCCGATAAACTATTTGATACTTCATCTAAATCATTAGCATCAACACACTCATTTAAAACTGCTTCTATTTCAAATATTAAACTTTTAATAGAATTATACTTCTTATAATCAATGTTATATCTTTTTAAAACATTTATTTGATTATCACTTAAGTAAATACCATTACCCTTGTTTTTTATTATGTTTTTCTCATCATACGTATCTTTAATAAGCTCATCAATATCTATATCATTAATTTTCATGTTAAATCACCAAACACTAATTATAATAACATATTTTTCAAAACAAAAAAAGGCTTGCCGCCTTTAATTGTAATTAATTTATGATAATGTCATAGTATAAATAACTTTTGAAAATGTCATA
>CAYSJY010000070.1:0-4538 GCA_964431705.1 uncultured Muribaculaceae bacterium
CTTTGAGACATTTTCGCAAGTTACTACTTAAGACATTATCACAAATTAATCATAGGTTAAAAAAATATGAAAGCTAAAAGTAGCTTTTTTTTCTTTTTTGTTATATAATATATCCTTATATTAAGGTTGGTGGTATTGTTGAATATAATAGAAATTAATAATTTAACGTTTAGATATAAGAATAACTTTATTTATGATGAATTTAATTTAAACATTGAAAAGTCAAGTTGGACAACTATTGCAGGGCCAAATGGATCTGGTAAAACAACACTTGTTAAAATTCTTGCTGGCCTTGAAAAATCATATTCATACATAAAAATATTTGATAAGCCATTAAATAAGAAAAACCTTCTTAAAATAAGAAAAGAAATTGGTTTTGTATTTGATACACCTGATAATTTCTTTGCTTGTGAGACGGTGGAGGATGAACTTGCTTTTTCTTTAGAAAATTTAGCTGTTAGTCCTAAAACAATCAAAATGAAAATAGATGAAATATCTAAAAAATTACAGATACAAGATATTTTAAAAGAAAATCCGTATGATTTATCCGGTGGTGAAAAACAAAAGGTAGCTTTAGCGTGTGCATTAATGCTTGAGCCTAGAATATTAATTTTGGATGAGGCTTTATTAATGATTGATATAAATGAGCGTAAAAAGATATTAAAGTTGTTAAAGGAATATAATACAAAGAAAAAAGTAACTATAATATCATTTACTCATGATTTAGATGAAGCGATATATAGTGATAGATTAATTGTGTTAAATAAGGGTGTAATCGTGGTTGATGGAGCTTTTTTAGAAGTATTTAACGAAGAGCGTGTAATGAGAAAAATAGGGCTTGAGGTGCCGTTTTCAATCGAATTATCACAAAAATTAAGAATATATAATTTGATAGATCACGTAGAGCTTGATCTTGAAAGGTTGGTAGAAGCTTTATGGAAGTGATTTTTAGAAACGTAACTTATAAGTATAATTTAAATGAATTTAATGAAAAAACAGCTTTAAAAGATATAAGTGTTTGCTTGGATAGTAATCTGATTCATGGAATTATTGGGCCTATCGGTAGTGGTAAATCAACTATGCTTGAACTTATGAACGGTATTACGAAACCTTTTTCTGGAGAGATTATAATTGGTAAATATAATCTACATAAGGCCGATTTTAACTTTAACAAGTTTAGGTATGATGTTGGCTTAGTTTATCAATTCCCAGAGAAACAATTTTTTTGCAATACCGTGGCAGAAGAAGTATCTTTTGCTCAAAAAATATTTGATAAAAAAAGTAAAAACATTAAGCAAAAAGTAATAAAAGTTCTTAAAATGGTTGGTTTAGATGAAACTTATTTAAAAAGAAGTCCATTTAGCTTAGATGGAGGAGAAAAAAGAAGAGTTGCAATAGCATCGGTTTTAATTTCAAATCCGAAGTTATTAATAATGGATGAACCAACTATAGGGCTTGATCATAAAAGTAAAAAAAGACTTATGCGTCTTTTAAAAACACTTAAAACAAGATATTCAAAAACCATAATAATTGTTACTCACGATGTTGATATGTTGTATGAAGTGGTTGATAATGTAGTTGTATTAAATAATGGTACTTTAATAGGGGAAGGAAATAAATTATCCGTATTTAGTAATGTTGATTATTTAGATAAAAACAACGTTCCAGTACCGAGTTTGGTTAGAATTTGCAAGATTATATATGATAAAATAGGGGTTGATTTAGGTTATCAACCGGATATTAATCACCTAGTAAGAGCTTTAAATGATTATAAAAATGGTTTGGTGATGAAAAATGAATAATAGTTATCATTTTTTTAGGTACGTACCTATCGAATCTAAGATGCATCTTATGAATTCTAAAATGAAAACAATTTGGTTTATATTTTGTTTTTTATCTTTATTGATTGTAAAAGATTATTTATCATTATTTATGTTATTTATCTTCTTGTGCGTTGTGGTGATTTGTTCAAGAATAAAAATAGTCAATTACTTATCAGGGATTTTAATTTTATGGCCTATATACTTTGTTTTGTTTTTATTGGTATTTTTAATTTCAACGAGTGTTTCTGTATCAATTTTAATTACTACAAAAGTAGTTTTAATAGTTTTGTTATTTTTGATAATAACATCTACCACTTCATTAAGTGAAATTGCTTGGGGATTGGAATGCACTTTTTCTAGTTTAAAAAAGATAAAGATTCCGGTCTCTAAGATTTCTCTTAGAATCGCAATGGACATAAAGTTTATCTCACTTATTTTTGATGAGTATAAAGAAATAAGAAAGTCGATGGCTTATCGTGGTGTTTCTTACAAAAAAAACAATGTTAAATCATTTAAGAGATTAATCGTTCCCGTTATTTCTCTTTCTTATAAAAATTCTAGACGAATGGTTAAAATAATGCGTTTACGTTTTTATGGAAAGTCTAATAGAAGAACTAATTATCATGATAATAAAACAACTGCATTTGATAAAGTGTTAGTAATAATATCAATCATTTTGGTATATGTAACCATATTAATAGGGTGGTGTTAGTTTGAGGTATTTAATTTCTTTTTCATATGATGGGACTTTGTTTAATGGTTTTCAAAAGCAACCTAATAAAAGAACCGTTCAAGAAGAGATAGAAAAAGTTTTAACCATGATAAATGGGGGTAAAAAAGTTTTTGTTACGGCTTCTGGAAGAACTGATTCAAAGGTAAGTGCAATAGGTCAGGCTGCTCATTTTGACTTTGATAAAAAAATACCTATTGAAAAATTTAAAAGAGCCATAAACAGCTATTTATCAGAGGATATTCATATTAATAATATAAAAGAAGTTTCAAAAGAATTTCATGCTAGGTATAATTCTAAGAGAAAAACATATGAATATAAAATAAATATTGGCGAATATAATCCCTTACTTCGCAACCAGGTGTATCAATATTGTAAACCTTTAAATGTCAAGAAAATTAAACAAGCCATAGAGTATTTTAAAGGTACTCATGATTTTACTACTTTTACATCGAGTGAGGATAGAAGAAAAAATAAAGTAAGAACGATATATGATGTTGAGGTAAAATTAAAAGATAACACTTTATCAATAAAATTTGTTGGGGATGGTTTTTTAAAGTACCAAGTAAGAAATATGGTTGGCCTTTTAATAGAAATAGGTGCGGAAAAAAAAGAACCTTATACGGTTAGTGATTTGATTATGTTAAAAGACCGAACTAAAATAGGTATCACTGCTCCAGCTTGTGGATTATCATTAATTAAAGTAGAATATTAAAAACAGTTTTCATATGAAAACTGTTCAGGCTGTTGACAAAGTCGGTTTTTCAAACCGGCTTTGTCATACAGCCTTTTATATTACCCACAAAAGTATAAAAAAAGAGCAATTTTAGGGATTTTCTATCTAAAATTACTCATATGCTGATATTTTTCTACCACTTTCAATTAACTAAAATATTAGTTTTTTTAAAATAGGTAGTTTGTCAACACTCTGAACAGTTTTCAACAGTTTTCATATGAAAACTGTTTTATTTATCATCAGAAATAAGATCAACTAGTGTCTTAATACCTATAAGCCCACAAATACCAACTAGTATATATACTATTTTAGCTCCTAATGAATCCATACCACCGAATATTGTTGCAACCAAGTCAAAATCAAATAGACCTATTAAACCCCAATTTAAAGCTCCAATAATCATAACGGTTAATGCTATAATTTGTAATGTTTTCATATTTTTTCCTCCTTTTATACTAATAGGATAATCAAAAAATAATAATTTATACGTGAATATTACTTTTTTAAAACCATATAATTAAATGAAAATAAAAGAGGTGAAAGTTTGAAAAAATTATTGTGTTTTTTATTGATGCTTTTTTGCATCACATGCTTAACTGCTTGTGGAAAGCAGACGGAAGAAAGTGTTTTAGAAAAATTATCAAATAAAATTGAAAATACAGATGGCTATAAACTAGAAGCAGAAATGGAATTAATAAATAATGAAGATTCATATAAATATGATGTTACGGTTTCTTATGCAAAAGATGATTATTTTAGGGTTTCTTTAAGAAATCAGTCTAATAATCATGAGCAAATCATTTTAAAGAATACGGATGGGGTTTATGTTATGACACACAAAAGTACACAACTTTTATAAATGAATAAGTTTGAGGTTATATCAATTTAATTAGTATCTTATAAACACTAGAATATGTTAAATGCATATTCTTTTTATTTTGCTAAAAAAGAGAGGAGATTGATATAATGAATTATGCAATATTTAGAAGTGAGCCGATTTATACTTTAAATGATTTAGTACAGATCGGATCACATAATAAAAGAGAAAAAAAGGCTTATAACTCTAATCCAAATATAAAACTAGAATTAACTAAAGATAATATTGAGATAGTGCTACTACAAGCGAAATTAAGGAATATTATGGCAATAAAGATTTTGATAGTAATGATGTTTATGATATTTCTAAAGGGACTACAAAAGAAAATGAACTATTTGAATATGCTGATGTTCCTAGTTGTTTAAAAACTAA
>CAYSJY010000071.1:0-4350 GCA_964431705.1 uncultured Muribaculaceae bacterium
GGGCATATGCAATGGCAGATGGTTATAATGATGGAATGGAAAAAGGAATTGAAAAAGGTATCGAAAAAGGTATCGAAAAAGGAATTGAACAAGGAATTGAAAAAGGAAAATCTGAGGGAGTAATTGAATCAAAAAAAGAAATAGCTCATAACCTTTTAAATAAAAATATTGATATAAAAATAATTAGTGATGTAACTGGTTTATCTATAAAAGAAATAGAAGAATTAAAATAATAATTTTTTTCTTTAAAATTATGATATATAATTAACTAATGCGGAGGAATAAAAATGGAGTACATAATCATAGGATTGCTTGTTTTAATAGTCATATTAGTGATATTTTCTATATCTAAAAATATTAATGAAAGTAATATAACAGAAAGATTGGGAAAATTAGAAACTAGTATGATAAAAAATCTTGGTGAATTTAAATCAGATGTTAGTAATAACTTGAATAATGATTTTGAAAAATTAAATGATAGGATTGAAAGAAAGCTTAATTTAATGAATGATCATGTTAATGAAAGATTAGACGTGAATTTTGAAAAAACTAATAAAACTTTTACATCTGTTTTAGAAAGGTTATCCAAGATAGATGAAGCCCAAAAGAAAATTGATGGTTTATCCACTGACATCGTATCATTAGAATCTATTTTAACTGATAAGAAAACAAGAGGGATTTATGGTGAGGTAAATTTAAAACATATTTTAGTTAGTGTATTTGGAGAAAATAATGATAAAATATACAAAATGCAGTATACTTTTTCAACTGGTGTTATTGCAGATTCGGTTTTGTTTGCGCCTGAACCTCTTGGAACAATCGTAATAGATTCAAAGTTTCCTTTGGATAATTATCGTTTAATGATAGATAAGAAAACACCTATAATAGAAAGAAAAGACGCAGAAAAACAGTTTAAGCAAGACGTTAAAAAGCATATTGATGCAATTGCTAGTAAGTACATTATAAAAGGTGTAACAAGTGATCAAGCAATAATGTTTTTACCAGCTGAGGCAATATTTGCAGAACTTAACGCATATCATCCAGATATAATAGAGTACGCTTATAAAAAAAGAGTATGGATAGCATCTCCAACCACTTTAATGAGTACTTTAACAACCATAGAACTTGTTATAAAAAACATTGAAAAAGATAAATATACTTCTGTTATTCATGAGGAGTTAAATAAATTAGCTATTGATTTTAGACGGTATAAAGAAAGATGGGATAAATTATCTCGTAGTATAGAAGCGGTAAGTCGTGATGCTAATGATATACATATTACAACCGATAAAATTGCTAAAAGATTTGATGCTATTAATAACGTAGACACTAAAGAGTTAACTGATACAAAAATAGTTGACAAAGATACAGAATAGTAGTAATATTAACATTACCCCGTTTAAAAGTGTTATGTAATAAACGATGGTTTATGTAGTAAATTTTAAGTAGAAAGGGTAATGATAAAATGAATTCAAAAAAAAGAAAAAATACTGGCTTCTTATTTGATATTAATGATGCTCGTTTTAATGTTTTACTTGAAGAATCAATTAAAAATAATACCTTATCTGTTGTTGCTGCATCAGGTAAAGTAGGAGATTGTGATTTAATTTCAAGACTGTACACGGTAAGACATGAATTAGATAATAAAGATTTTGAAGTTCGTGAGTATTATACTGATGATGGAAAGAACTTTACTGCTAGTGTTAGTTTTATAAAAAAGCCTAGACAATTTTAATTCTAGACTTTTTTTGATACTTCAATTATTTTTTCTATATCATCATCTTTTGCCATGATATTTTTATGGGTTATTCCGCATTTTAAACACTTATAAATTATTTTATAAGTATCCTTAAATTTTTCAATATCAATTGGTTTTAAAAGCCCTTTACAGGTGTTTTTTCTATCTCCTGGATTAACATCTACGTGTTTAGAGCATAAACAATATGGACAATGATCACGCGCCGTATAGTTTAGTTTTTCAACTTTTTTTCCACAGTTTTCACAAATAAATGCTTCGTCTAACATATTAAATTTTTTCAAAGTAATCACCAAGTTAATTATATCAACTTGTTTAAATTATTGTCAAATTATGCTATAATTATTATGAGATTAGGTGATTATAATGATAAATAAATACAATTTAAAAACAAAAAGAGTTAAATATGCATTATAAAGTAATGATTAATGAGTTTGAAGGTCCATTAGATTTATTATTACACCTAATTAAAGAAAATAACATTGATATATATAATATTAAGATTGAGGAAATAACTGAGCAGTACTTGAGTTACATAAAATCCATGAAAGATCTTAACTTGTCCATTGCAAGTGAATATTTAGTAATGGCATCAGAACTTGTTTTAATGAAGTCTAAGATGCTTCTTCCTAAAAAAGACGTAAATAAAGAAGAGGATGATTATGAAGATGATCCAAAAGAATTACTTATTCAAAGACTTTTAAATTACAAGAAATATAAGGAAATAACAAACGAGTTTAAAGAGTTAGAAAGCACAAGAAAACAGTTTTTTACAAAAGAACCATCTAATTTAAATTACTATGCAACTATTGAAGAAAAAGAAAGTGATGTATCACTTAATGATTTATTAAACGCAGTTAATGAATTATTAAAAAGAAAGGAAAACGAAATACCGGTAGAAAATAAAATAACTAAAAAAGAATTATCAGTAATTGATAAAGTTAGTAAAATAAGGCGTATTTTAAATATAAAAAAAGAGGTTAACTTTAGTGAGTTATTTGACGTAAATACAAAAGAAGAAGTAATAGTAAGTTTTTTATCCATTTTGGAATTAGTTAAGAAAAACGAAATTATTTTAACTCAAGATAAAAATTTTAACATGATAAAGGTAGCTTTAAAAGAGGGTGTATAATATGAAAATCGGAGTACTCGAAGGATTATTGTTCATAACTGGAGAAGATGGTGTTTCTTTAAGTGAGATAGAAAAAATTCTTGAGTTAAAAAAAGAAGAAGCTTTAGAATTAATAAAAGAATATGAGCAAACACTAAAAAATGAAAACAGAGGATTAAAACTTGTCTATTTAGGGGATAAATATAAACTTACCACAAAAGAAGAACATAAAAAATATTATGAAGCTTTGGTAGATAGTGTAATTTCAAGTAATTTATCACAAGCAGCACTAGAAGTGCTTGCAATTATAGCATATAATGAACCAATTACGGTAGGTCAAATAGATGAGATAAGGGGTGTTGCATCAAGAGATATGACAAGAAAATTATTATTTAAGGGTCTTATTGATTTTGCTGGGAAAAGTGATCTTCCAGGAAAACCAATGCTTTATAAAACCACTAGTAAGTTTTTAGATTACTTTAATTTATCAAGTAAAGAAGAACTGCCTGAGATAGATTTTGAAGTGGGTGATATAAACATAGAAGAAACGGATTTATTTGCTTCTAAATATAAAGAACAGTAAATATTATATTAAGAAAGGAATGATAATAATGTCTTTTATAATATTTTTATTAATTATAATAATAGTAATAGTATTGTTATTTTCAATAAGGCAAATTGATCAGTATGAAAGAGGAATAAAATTTACGTTTGGTAAGTTTACAAAAATAATGAATCCAGGATGGAACATAGTCTTACCTGTATTTCAAAGTTATAGGAAAGTTGACATAAGAACTAAAGCAGTTGATGTTCCAGAACAAGATGCAATAACAAAAGATAATGTATCAGTTAGAATTAATGCTGTTATATATTATAAAGTGTTTGATGCATCTAAAGCGGTACTTGAAGTTGAAAACTTTTATTATGCAGTAGGACAACTTGCACAAACAACAATGCGTAATGCGGTTGGTTCAGTATCACTTGATGAACTTTTAAGTGAAAGAGAAAAGATATCTAGTGAGATATGCAAGATAATTGATAAAGCGACTGATCCTTGGGGAATAGAAGTTGAAAACGTAGAGTTAAAAGATATTTCTTTGCCTGAGGAAATGAAAAGGGTAATTGCTCGTGTTGCAGAAGCAGAAAGGGAAAAACAAGCGGTTATAACTAAGGCTAAAGGTGAGGTTGAAGCATCAGAAAATTTAGCTAAAGCGGCAGCGTTAATGGCTAAAACACCTGGGGCTATGCATTTAAGAACTTTATCAACTTTATGTGATATTTCATCTGATCAATCTAATACTATAGTTTTTGCTTTACCGGTTGAGGTGTTAAAAAGTTTTGAAGGGAAAGCTTTATCTGAAGAAAAGATAGAAGCTATGGTAAAAAAGATAGAAAAAAGAAGTGATAAAAAGCACTAGTTTAATCTAGTGAGTCTGTAAATAAATTTGTGTAAAGTCAATCCTTTCTATGGTAATATAGAAAT
>CAYSJY010000072.1:0-3805 GCA_964431705.1 uncultured Muribaculaceae bacterium
AGTGAAAGGATAGGTTGGAATTATGGAAGAATACGATACTGAAGTATACGAGAATGAAGACGAGTACAAGTATTTATTTGATGACAGAGAATTAGAAGACGAAAAAGATATTCCTTTAAAAAATATTACAGAACAAGAAAAACAAGAATTAGAAGAATTTGTAAAAAAGCTGGAAGAAGCTGATAACACTACTTTATAGGTAGTGTGTTGATAATATATGTACCATTAGACCTAGTGAACTGGGATATATTGAATAATCGGCTAAAGTTAAATCGAGTATACGGAGCTCTAGCATATATTGTTGACACAGTGCTTATAAAGGCACTTTTAGAACGTAGAAATACGTTCTTTTAGTTTGGTTTAATCTATCATGGTAAAGCAAACAATCATCTACTATGTATTTTTTCTTTAAAAGATAGTATAATTTATTTATAAATTAGATTCTTGTTTAGATCATAGAGGTGTTTTATGAAATCTGATATATATAAAATTAAAAATGCTGTGGAAAAGATTAAAAGTGGTAGAAATACTCTATTTTTAGATGGACGAGAACTTAAGTTGGCCACATCAAAATTAAAAAAATATGAATATAACATATATTATCCATATAAAGATAGTGAAAAAGTAATGTTATACACAGGAAAAGTTCCTTTAGTTAGACTTTTTAAGATTAATACTGTGGAAAAAATAAGACACCAAGATATTTTAGGAAGTTTATTTGCCCTTAATATAGACTCTTCCTATTTTGGGGACATAGTCTTATATAAAGAAAATTTTTACGTTTACGTATCAAATGAGCTTGCTAATTTTATAAAGAACAATTTAACCATGGTTGGAAAATGTAAGGTAACGCTACAAGAAGTCCCTTTATCATTATTATGTAATTACGAAAGAATATATGAAAAACATGAGGTAATAGTATCTAGCGCTAGGATTGATAGCGTTGTATCATCTATCATAAACTCATCACGAGCTAAAGCAATCGAAAAGATTAAAAACAAAGAAATTATTGTTAATTATGAGGTTATGAATAAAAACTCATACGTACTTAAACAAGACGATGTATTTAGCATAAGAAGATATGGTAAGTATAAGTTTATTGGAATAATAAAAAATACTAAAAAAAATAATTACGTCGTTAAATATTTAAAATATCTATGATATATCTTTTTTCTAAAAAAGATAGTATAATTTGTATATAAATTAAGTGGGGTGATGGTGTTTGAACGTAGATGAGTTAAAAAATATTTTAGTGAAAGAAAAAGCTAATAAAATAAAGGGTGGTATATATCATACGTCACAAGTTACTTTTGCTTATAATTCTAACAAGATCGAAGGAAGTAAGTTAAGCGAAGAAGACACAAAGGCTATTTTCAATTATGAGCCATCAACTTCTGCAAGTAACAAAATACTTATTTCGGATGATGCTATAGAAACTAGAAATCATTTTAGGTTATTTGATTACGTTATTGATAATATAAACGAAACTTTATCAAAAGATATGATTATAAAGATGAACGTGATTTTAAAAAAAGATACGTCTGACGAATCTAATCCTAAGTATAATGTTGGGAGTTTTAAAACTTCGCCTAATATAATAGGAACCATAAACGTAATTAAAACCTCAAAACCAGAAAATGTAGAAAAGGACATCAATGAATTACTTAGTTGGTATAATGGTAAAGATAATATTAATTTAGAAGATATAATACTGTTTCATGTCAAGTTTGAGAGAATCCATCCTTTTGGAGATGGTAATGGCAGAGTAGGAAGAATAATTATGTTTAAAGAGTGTTTAAAAAATAATATTTTTCCATTTATTATTCTAGATCAAAACAAACCATTTTATATTAGAGGATTACAGATGTATGAAAAAGATTCTAGGTATCTAATAGATACTTGCTTAGATGCACAAGATACTTATCAAAATATGTGCGAAATATTAATAGATGAATAGTCAGGAGTGTTCAAATGAAAAAGAAGAACAAAAAGGAATTATTTATAATAATTTTTAGTTTGATACTTTCTATAATATCAGGTGTTATATCAAATGATTTGGTAATAGGAGGAAGCATATTATTTACTAGTTTATTATGTTCATACTATGCAAGTATTGGAAAAAAAATAAGTTATATTTTGGGTATTATAAATTATTTAATAATGGCGTATGTATACTTTGAAAATAATTTATATGGTTTATTTTTCTTCTCTATTTTTATCTTTACACCTTTAAACATAAGTGGTTTTATTAATTGGAAAAATAATCAAGATGAAGATAATAATGTAAAAGTAAAAGAATTTACTTTTAAAAATAGTATAATAATAGTTAGTTCATGTATATTAGGAAGTTTAATATTAGGATATTTACTTACTTTAATTCCTAATCAAAATCTAGCTTTTATGGATGCTACATCAAATTGTATTAACTTATGTGGTGTAATACTTATGGTTTTAAGATTTAAAGAGTCTTGGTGGGTATGGCTTTTTAATAACGTGATTGATCTTATTATTTGGATTATAATGTTTATTAATAATGGTACTAACTCATTTATGATGCTTTTATCATCGCTAGCTTATTTATTAATAAATATTTATGGAATAATTAAATGGAGCATAGAAGCTAAGAAAAATAGAACTAGTAAGGAGCAGATAATATGGCAAGTAGCATGATACACATAGTAATCGCAAATGAAGTAAATAAGGTATTAAAACGTAATAGTAAGCACATTTTAATTGGTAGTATTGCACCAGATATTGCAAAGCAGATAGGACTAGATAAAAAAACATCTCATTTTCAAGAAACCAATGAATCACTACCTGATTTAGATAAATTTTTATCTTTGTATAAAAAAGATTTAAGTGATGATTTTGTTTTAGGATACTACGTTCATCTATACACTGATTATTTATGGTTTAAATACTTTGAGCCAGATTTTTATCAAAATGGTATTATATATAAATTAGACGGTACAAAAGAAAAGGTAAAAGAAGATAAAAAAATGAATTATTTTTATAATGACTATACTAATTTAAACATAAAATTAATTGATGAATATAATCTTGATTTAAGTATTTTCTATGAAGAAATTCCAAAGTTTAAAAACATTATTAAGGAAATACCAATGGATAAAATAAAGGTAATAATAGATCAAGCAGGTGTTATAATTGAAAATTCAAAGTCCAAAAAACCTTATTTATTTGATATGAAAATAATAAATAAGTTTATTAGCACATCAACTGATTATATATTATCAAATTTAAAAGATATAGGAGTGATTTAAATGAAAGTATTATTAGTAAATGGTAGTCCAAATAAAAATGGAGTAACAAACTTAGCTTTAGAAGAAATAGCTAAAACACTTAAGAAAAATGATATTGAAACAGAAATATTTTGGATTGGTAACAAAGCGATTTCAGGTTGTATTGGGTGTGGAGCTTGTTTTAAAACAAAAAGATGTTTTATAAATGATAAAGTAAATGAATTTGTTGAAAAAGCCGAAAAAGCAGACGGATTTATCTTTGGATCAGCTGTTCATTATGCTGGGCCAACAGGATTTATAAAATCATTTATGGATAGATGTTTTTATGGAAAGAGCTATGCTTTTGAGTATAAACCAGCAGCATGTGTTGTAAGTTGTAGACGAGGTGGAGCTGCAACAACATTTGATGACTTAAATAAATATTTTACAATCACTAACATGATTGTTGTAGGAAGCCAGTATTGGAACCAAATACATGGAAATACTAAAGAAGAAGCATCAAAAGATGAAGAAGGACTTCAAACGATGAGGACACTTGCTAATAA
>CAYSJY010000073.1:0-3661 GCA_964431705.1 uncultured Muribaculaceae bacterium
ACCATACATGGCACAAGTGTAAATTATCTTGACAATTCTTGTCGTTTGTGATACAATACGGGTACCAATTGGGTAGAACACTATTTTACCAATTGAAAAGAGGGGGTTATACTATGAAAGGAAATTACATATTTGAATATTTAAATGAAAACGAATTCAAAAAGTTAGAACGTTCAGTTAAAAAATACAATATGTTAGCCTACAAAAAGATGATTTTTGAATTTTATCCTGAATTAAAAGAGGGTAATTTCTTAGGAAAATTGGTTGGTGAAAACATAAAGAATAATACAAAAAATTATGAACTTAAATTACCAACAGATGAATTATTTATAAGGGTTCATGGCGAAATTGTTTTGCACTATTCTGTTTGTGAAAATAGTCATACCATAATACTTGAGACTATAACACCAGAATCTTTGTTATCCGAGGGGCATAAACAAGAACTTCAAGCATATAAGGGCGTTATGATTTCTAAGGCTAACCAAGCCAAAGATAAGTTTAAAATAGATTTACTTAATATGTTACAAAATGGCGATTAATTCGTCATTTTTTAAATTTTTTTAAAATATCATATTGATTAAGTTTAAAGAATATGATAATATATAAAAGCAAGTGATATTTGGACCCTTAGCTCAGTTGGTTAGAGCAATCGGCTCATAACCGATCGGTCGTAGGTTCGAGTCCTACAGGGTCCACCACTTGTGCGGGTATGGCGAAATTGGCAGACGCGCTAGACTTAGGATCTAGTGGAGTAATCCGTGGGGGTTCAAGTCCCTTTACCCGCACCATAGAAAAATAACGGTTGAAATGGCTTCAACTTTCATAAGAAACCAATTCTATTTTTAGAATTGGTTTTTCAATGTTTTAAAAAGATATTGAAACTTTCTAAATAAAAAACACGTTAAATGAAAGTTTATAGTTTAAATCAATTTAAGTATATAAAAGCAAATTAAACATAAAATATTATAAAGAATCATAAATTTTGAATTGTAAAGTTATCATATAATTAGTATAATAAAAATAGTAGGAGTTGAAATTATGATAATTGCCGATATAACAAAATGGATTACACTAATCCTTATTATTGCAGCTGTTATATTTGTTATAAAAGCTGGAATGAAAATAATTAATATATTAATTATGATACTTCTTTTAATATTTTGTTGGTATTCATTTTTTACAGAAGAAGGATCAGCGAGACTATCAATAATGCTATCTGGTCATCCAATTATTGCCTATACAACCAATTTAGAAAAACAAGAAGATATTTCAACCGATGAAGAAACATACTTTGTATCATCTAAAGACGTCATAGTAAATGGCACAAAACAAGAATACATAAAATGTTATACTAAATGGATTGTAAGAATTCCAAATATTGTACAATAACCCTAACAGGTTATTTTTTTATAAATTAAATTTATAACATTTATAAAAAATATCAATTAGACAAGAACCTCTTTTAAAAGTAAAATAAAAGCATAAATAAAAAATTATTTTTGAGAGGGGGATTTGAATATGAAAGTAATTAAAATTGCATTAACCGGTGGACCTTGTGCTGGAAAAACAACAATGTTAAAAAAACTCACGAACTATTTAAATGAAAAAGGTATTAACAACGTTGTCATTCCAGAAGCAGCGACTGAATTAATTGTTAACGGAATTGTTTTTAATGGAATTGATGAAAGTGTAAAAAACTTTCAAGATATGGTTTTAAAAAAACAAATTTTTAACGAAAATCTAGCAAAAGATTATATTACAAGAGTTTATTTTCCTGTTTCGAAAGCAGTAATGATTTGTGATAGAGGATTAATTGATGGGAAAGCATATCTAAATAATGAAGATGACTTTGATGAAATATTAAAAAACAATAATATCTCCTACATAAATGCATTAGATAGTTATGATTTGGTAATTAACTTAATAACAATCGCTGATTGTAATAAAGAACTTTATAATTTTGATAATGAAGCAAGATTCGAAACTCCAGAAGAAGCAATAAAAACAGATAGAAAAACCTCTAATGCTTGGGCTTTACATAGAAATTTAAAAATAGTTAATACTTCCATTAGTATAGATGAAGAAGCAAAGTTGATATTTGATTATTTAGATGAATTATTTTCAGTTCAAAAAAGGAACATAGAAAGTTACTTAGTAGATTTAGATAACCAAGCCGTATACGACTATGATTTTAGTACCCTTACTTGCCAAGATTACTATTTAGATATTGATAATAACGGTTATGATTACGTTGTTAAAAAAAGAATTAAAAACGATGATATTTCATATTTATTTACCGTATCAAAAAAAGACCATGAAAATGTTATGATTATAGAAGATAAAGTCATCTCTAAAAAAAACTTTGATGATTTGTTAGCAAAATATAACCAAATTAAAAAACTTAATTATGATGAATTATGTTTTGTTCATAATAGACAATTATATACTTTCAAATTAAACGGTAATAATGTTATACTAGAAGTAGAAAAAAACAAACTTAACGAATCTTTTGAAATGCCAACATGCGTTAAATACAATTACCAAATTTCAAATTTAGCTGCAGAAGACTATTTAACAGAATCAAAAAGATTTGTTAAAAAATAACGGAGGAAATTATGGGAATATACGATATTAATTATGATTTAAACAAATATAAAGTTTTTTATGCCGTTGCACAGTGTAACAGCTTTTCTAAAGCCGCAGAGTTATTACACATTTCACAACCAGCTATTAGTTATTCTATAAAAGAACTTGAAGAACAATTAAACATAAAATTATTTATTAGAAGCAAAACTAGCATTAAATTAACGGATGATGGTGAAAAATTAATGTATTACGTTCAAAAAGCCTTTGGTAATTTATTAAAAGCCGAAGAAACTTTAAAAGAAGAACAAAAAGACGTAACAAGAGTAATTAGAATCGGAATATATTCTCACATATCACTAATTATGCTTCCCAACATAATTAAAAATTTCATAAAAATATATCCTAACGCAAGATTTTCGATAATATGTTCAACTAACGAGGAATTAACGAAAATGTTAAAAGATAAAGAACTAGATTTTATAGTATTACAATATCCCGCTTTTTTAAAACAAAATGATTATAAAGAAGAAATCATTTGTGAAATGGAAAATTGTTTTTTTGGAACAAAAGATGACTACATACGATATCAAAATGATAAATCACTTGATAATATTCCAGTAATTTTACCTTTCGAGGGTTATTTAGATATTGATGGTCTAGAAGAAAAACTAAAAAGAGAAAACATTTCAATAAAAAACAACGTAAGAAGTTACACTAATGAACTTTTAAACGTATTCGTTGAAAAAGGCATAGGAATAGGCTGGGGATTAAAGAAATTAATAGAAAAGGAATTAAAAGAAAAAAGACTGTATGAAATACCAATAAATTTTAAAATACCGAACACTATTTTTAGTATTATTTATGATGATAAATTTTTAACTGATTCCACAAGAACTTTCATAAATTATTTTAAAGAACACGTAAAAGAAGAAATAAAGATTAAAGAGTAACCTTTTAGGTTATTTTTTCTTTAAAAACAGTTGATATTTAAATTTAAATGTAGTAAAATATTATTGCATTTGGATGCTTAGCTCAGTTGGTTAGAGCACTTGCCTTACAAGCAAGGGGTCATAGG
>CAYSJY010000074.1:0-3523 GCA_964431705.1 uncultured Muribaculaceae bacterium
TCATCTATATACCATAGGTTGGTAACTTTACACAAAGTTTTTTACACTCTCTTAAATCGTAATATCTTTTTTATTTCTCATGAATTCTCTTAATATTTTCGTTAACGCTCTTTTTTCTATTCTAGAAACGTAACTTCTGGAAATATTAAATTCTTTTGCAATTTCTTTTTGAGTTTTTTCTTTTGTATTAAATAAACCATATCTTTTTATTATTATATCTTTTTCTCTATCTGATAAAATATTAATATAATCATAAAGTAGTTTTATATTATCTTGAAGAGTTATGTCATTTACGTAGTCGGGACTAGGTGTTTTTAATATATCCAAGAAAGATATTTCGTTTCCGTCTTTATCAAATCCTACTAGTTCATTTATACTGATGTTTCGTTTGCTTTTTTTATCACTTCTAAAATGCATAAGAATTTCATTTTCAATGCATCTTGCTGCGTATGTTGTAAGTCTTGTTCCGTTTTTATTGGTAAAGGTATCAATTCCTTTTATTAAACCAATTGTTCCAATACTTATTAAATCATCAACGTCACATTTAGCATTATCATATTTTTTTACAATGTGTGCTACCAACCTTAAGTTATGCTCTATTAATTTATTTCTTGCGTCTTTATCTTTATTTAACATTTTAATAATTAATTTTTCTTCTTCATCTTTAGTTAATGGATCAGGAAATGTTTTGCTACCATAACTTCCTGTTCCAATTAACATTCCTTTTATAATCGCTGTTAAAAAACTTAATAACAAATTTATCACTCCTGTTAAAATTATATGAAAAATTAATAAACATTTATGTTATAATAAAATAAGATAAAGGACATATAAATATGAAAAAACATAAGATTGGTGACATTATTTTTTGGATTATTATATTTTTATTTTTAATAAATACTTTTTTGGCTTATGTATCTTATAAAACAACATCAGAAAACGAAAAACCAAGTATTTATTTAAAAGAAAGTAAAGAAGATAATAAAACTACTTATAATGTTTTATTATTTAAAATCGTTATAGAGGAAACTGATCAGTTAAAAACAATTAGTCTAAAGTTGTTTTTTCTAGATTAAAGAAAGGAGTATTATGATAAGTTTTAATTTTGATTTATTTAATAATTATTATTACTTTTATGAAAGATTAATAGTTTTACTTTTTTCTTTAATTCCATCGTTATTATTGGTTGGTTTTGTTTTATATACGGATAGAAAAAGAAAAGAACCTGCTAAAAATATAATAATATGTTTATTATCTGGTTTTTTAAGTATTTCCCTTGCAGCATATTTAGAAGAACTTGTCATGCCTTATTTTTCTAACAATGTTTTTTTAACATATACTTGGGCTTTTATCGAAGAGATATCTAAAATGTTAATATTCTTTTTATTTATCTTTGATAATCGACATTATGATGATATTTATGATGGCTTGGTTTATATGTGTCTTATATCACTTTCTTTTGCTGGTTTAGAAAACATTATGTATGCTTTTTCTGAAAGTACTATTCAAAATAGTATTTCTCTTGCTTTAATGAGGGATTTTACAACCATTCCTTTACACGTGGTGTGTGGAATAGTAATCGGGTATTTTATTTCATTAGGAAATTTTTCAAAAGATAAAACAAAAAAGTTTTTAAACTTTTTATACGCGATTTTACTAAGTAGTTTTATTCACGGTACTTTTAATGTATTGATGAACACCTTGGGTAATTTAAACATAAATTATGAAAATGTTTTAAGTGTGTTATTAGCTCAAATAATACCAATCTTTGTTATCATTATTATATTATTTGTAATAGCAGTAAAATTCATTAAAAAAACAATTTACTATGATTATATATATGAAACTGATGGTGTGTATGATGATAAACATTCTTATTTAATGACGACAAAAGACTATGAACTAAGTATTTTAAGGGAAAATAGGTTAAAAAGATATAATAAACTAACTTTTAAAAAGAACAATGAGGAGGATAAAGATGTTTAAAAGGTTTATTCCAGATATGTATCAAGATAGTATTTTTACTATTAATTATAAAAAACTAAAGAAAAATCAAGTTAAATGTCTTCTTTTTGATTTAGATAATACTATATCTCCCGCTAGAGATGTGGTTTTATCTGAAAAAGTAAAAAAACTGTTTGATAAATTAAAAAAGGATTTTAAAATTATATTATTTTCAAATAATTTTCCAAAAAGAGTAAGAAAATTTGGAAACTATTATGATGTTGACATAGCCTGTGTTTCTATTAAACCATTTTCTTATAAGTATAAGTATATTTTGAAAAAATATAATTTTAAAAATAATGAAGTGGCTGCAATTGGAGATCAACTATTAACTGATGTGCAGGGGGGTAACAAAATGGGTATTATTACTATTTTAGTTAACCCAATAAGTAAGATTGATGAAAAAGAAACCTGGTTAAATAGACAAATAGAAAAGATGATATTTAAAAAGTTTAAGGAAAAAAATATCTTAGTAAAAGGTAGATACTATGATTAAAAAGTGTTTCGGATGCGGGAGTATAATACAAAGTTTAAATAGTAATAAACCGGGGTATGTAGATGAAGAAAACCTTTCAAATGCATTAATTTGTAAAAGGTGTTTTAGAATAAAGAACTATGGTGATTACAGTTTAGTAAATAAAGACGATAGTAATTATTTAAAAATATATAACAAAGTAAAAGAAAAACAAGATTTAGTACTTTTTTTGTGTGACATATTATCAATTGACGATAAAATAAATGATATAAATAATTTTAAAGGAAAGGTTATTTTAATAATCACAAAAAAAGACTTACTCCCTAAATCTGTTAAAGAATATAAAATAATCGATTATATAAAAACAAACTATAACATTAAAAACCTTAATGTTATCTTTGTAAGTTCAGTGAAAAATTATAATTTAGACGTACTTATGAACCATATAAAGAAAAATAAAATGAGTAATAACGTTTATTTAGTAGGAGATACTAACGCTGGTAAGTCTAGTTTAATAAATGCCATTATTAAATCATATAGTAACGTAAAAAGCTATATTACAACAAGCAATATGCCTGCAACCACACTTGATGTAATAAAAATAAAACTTAATGATGAAATAACTTTAATTGATACTCCTGGAATAGTAAGAAATGATAACTTTTTATATAACTTAGATACAAGGAACATTAAAAAGATATGTCCAGTAAAAGAAATAAAACCAAGAACTTATCAAATGAAACCAAGTGAATCAATATTAATAGATGATTATGCAAGAATAGATTATTTATCTGATAAAAAAAATAGTTTTACCATATATTTATCAAATAACATAAAAGTAAAAAGAATAAAGTTAAATACTAATGACGATTTAAGATATTTAAATAAAACCTCTTTTGATTTAAGTAAAAAGAAAGACATAGTAATACCAGGTTTATGCTTTTGTAAAATTGTTGATGAAGCAAAAGTTAACGTATACACAAAAGAAAATGTAAAAGTATTTTCAAGAAATAATTTAATATAAAAAGCCAGACATTTTTCTGG
>CAYSJY010000075.1:0-3520 GCA_964431705.1 uncultured Muribaculaceae bacterium
GCAGTAAAAAACTAATGGAAAGTTTTTTATTTCTGTAATAATTATGAGATTTAGAGTTGAAATGAAATTTAAAATCAAATTAATTATCGTTTTAATGTTTGTAATAACATTATTGGAGAATTAGTTAAACTAAAGATAGTTCGTTTTTATATGTTTTAAGTGTCCGAAAAGTGTCCGAAAAGTGTCCGAATATATTGATAATTTTTTTCATTTTGTATATATTATAATTGGGTGATAAAAATGTATAAAGAAGATGAGTATACAGAGTTGAAAAGTATTTTAACTAAAGATATAAAAAAGGAAATTGTTGCATTTGCTAATTCAGGTGGTGGTAGAATTTACATTGGAATTGATGATGATGGGAATATCGTTGGATTGGATAATATAAAAAGTGATATTGAATCACTAAGTGGGATGATTAAAGATGGAATAAAATCCGATTTAACTTTATATACTCATATAAGACAAGAGAAAGTTAATAATAGAAATATTATTATTTTGGAAATTTTAAATGCACCAAATAAGCCATATTATTTAGCAGATAAGGGTTTAAAATCATCTGGTGTTTATTTGAGATCTGGTAATACAAGTATGCCTGCAAGTGATGAAGTTATAAAAAAAATGATTGTTGACAGTCAAAATATTCCCTTTGAAGAGATACTTTCAAAATATCAAAGTCTACATTTTGACTATTTGAACGATTTATTTAAAAAGAAAAATATTGATGTAAATAAAAATACTTTTAAAACTTTAAAAATAGTTAATTTAGATGATATGTTTACAAATTTAGGTTTGTTATTATCTGATGAGTGTCCTTTTTCAATTAAGTGTGCTATTTTTGAAGGGAAAAATGATATAAAGTTTAAAGATAGAAAAGAATTTACTGGATCCTTATTAAAACAAGTAAATGATGTAAATGATTATTTAAATATTTATAATAAAATATCAAGTGATATACAAGGATTGGAAAGAATTGACACTAGAGATTATCCAGAATATGCATTGAGAGAGTCTATACTTAATGCAATAATTCATAGGGATTATAACTATTCTGGAAGTATATTAGTATCATTATACGATGATCATTTTGAAATTACTTCTCTTGGAGGAATTGTTAAAGGACTTACAATAGAAGATTTATATTCTGGTGTATCACAGACAAGAAACAAAAATTTAGCTAATGTATTTTTTAGATTACATTATGTTGAAAGTTTTGGTACTGGTATAAAAAGAATTATTCAAAGTTATGAAAATTATAATAAAAAACCAGTTATTTTGAGTACGGAAAATACTTTTAAAGTTACTTTATATAATGTTAATTACAAAGAGAATAGTAATGTCAAATTACCATCAAGTCTATCACAAGAGGAAAAAATTCTGGAATATTTAAAAATAAATAATAAGATCAATAGAAATGTTGTAGAAAAATTATTGGATATATCTAGTACAAGGGCCAAAACAATATTAAAAAATATGATTAATAATAATATGATTAAATCTATGAATAATGGAAAAAATACCTATTATGTTTTAAAATAAAATCAAATTGATTTTTATATATCAAGTTTTCGATGGGTGTAAATAACTTTTTCATGACAGTAATTGTTATTATTAAATATTAAAAGAAAAACAGAAGCTGGTAAAATCTAGCTCTGTTTTTCAATAATCAACATTATACGGAAAACAACTAGTAAGTTGCTTCCTTACACTTATATTATAGTTAAAATTAAAATTAATATCAATAACAATAAGTTTTAACGCTATATAATATATCATGGAACTTTTTTCATAAATATAGTAGAATAATAATGGTGATACATATAAAAAAAGTTGAGTTTTTAAAAAAAGATTTAATTGCCCATCGTGGTTTTCATGATATAAAAAATGCTATTCCTGAAAACAGTTTGTTAGCGTTTTACAATGCTATTAAATATGGTTATACCATAGAGTTAGATGTTAGATTAACTAAAGATAATAAAGTAGTTGTCTTTCACGATGCCAATTTAAAAAGAGTTTGTGGTATTAATAAAAAAATTGAAGATATTACTTACGAAGAAATATTAGGTTATAACTTATTTAACACGAATTGTAAGATTCCACTTTTTAGTGATGTTTTAAAATTAGTTAATGGAAAAGTAGGTTTGTTAATAGAAACTAAAGTAAGTAGTAAAAAGAGGTTACTAGAAAAGAAATTGGCGGAAATGCTTGATGGTTATAATGGTTTATTTGCGATACAAAGTTTTAATCCGTCATCTTTGTTTTGGTTTAAAAAACATAAAAAAAATTACGTTATTGGACTTTTGGCTAGTGAATTTAAGAAAAGAAATGATATAAATAATCTTAAAAAAAACATCTGTAAGAGTCTTATGTTTGATGTTTTTATAAAAGCGGATTTTATTTCATATGATATTGAATCACTACCTAATAGTTATGTTAAAACTAAAAGAAAAAGAAAACTTATTTTAGGTTGGACCGTAAAAAATAAAAAAGAATATGATAAAGCTATAAAAAATTGTGATAATTTAATATGTGAAAACATGAATGAATATAAGGGTGATAAATTATGAAATATGATGTTTGTGTATTTGGGGGTTGTTCTTTAGATTTATTTTATTACAAAGATGAACATGGCAATACGCCTTTTTCTCCATCGCTTTTAGTACCGGGAGGAAAAGGTGCAAATCAAGCAGTAGCGGCATCAAGGGCAGGAGCTAGTGTAACCATTATAACAAGGATAGGAAAAGATAAAATAGGAAATAGAATAATAGATAATCTTTCTTATAATGGAGTTTCAACAAATAATATTGAAGTTTCTGATTCATTACAAAATGATTATGCAAAAATTATAATTGATGAAAAAAGTAAAGATAATGATATACATCGTTTTTCTGGTGTGATAAATAGTTTTAGAAAAGAAATGGTAGATAGATACAAAGACGTAATTTTAAATTCAAAAATGATTGTTTGTCAGTTAAAGGTGCCGAAAGAAGTTACTTCTTATTTAATTAATTTTTGTTATGAAAATAAAAAGCCTCTTGTTTTAACGCCATGTAGACCAGAAAAACTTAAAATAACAGAAGATGATAATTTAGATTTAATTAACAAAGTTACTTATATAACTGCTAATAAAAAAGAATGCGAAACGTTATTTAACACCAGTGATATTATTTCTTGCATAAAAAAATATCCAAACAAGTTAATCGTAACCCTTGGAAGTGATGGTGTTATGTATTATGATGGTTTTGAAGTTGTACATGTTCCAGCTTTTGCACCTAAAAAAATAGAAGATACAACTGGTGCAGGAGATACATTTAACGGTAATTTAGTAGCTTGTTTAACAAAAGGATACACATTATATGAAGCAGTTGTAAGAGCATGTTATGCATCTAGTATGAAGATTTCAAAAAAAGGAGCTCAAGATGGAATGCCTTATAAAGAAGAATTAGATAAATATATTGAAAATTATTCAAAAAAACTTTAATAATTTAATTTACTTATAATATATTAACTTAATTTATCT
>CAYSJY010000076.1:0-3487 GCA_964431705.1 uncultured Muribaculaceae bacterium
AAATATTGCTTATGCTGAATACCATTAATCAGTCATAAAGTTTAACACAACTTTATTAAAAGAAAAGAAAGTATACTATGTAAGCATACTTTCAGATGATTAGTTTGTAAATGGTAACAATCCAATTATTCTAGCTCTTTTTATTTCTCTTGCAATGTATCTTTGATGTTTAGAACAAGCTCCTGTTACTCTTCTAGGTAGAATTTTACCTTTTTCATTTATGTATTTTCTTAATATTTCTGGTTCTTTATAACTTACGGTTTTACCAGCACATATTTGACATACTTTCTTTTTCTTTCTATAAAAATCTGCCATTTTTATTCCTCCTTTACAATAGAATTAAAATGCAATATCATCGTCTGATATTTCTATACTATTCCCAAAATCAGCGAAAACATCATCTGATACGTTTGTTTCTTTTAAAGCATCATCATTTTGAAAATCTGCTGGTGAAACATCAGATGAGCTATCAGTTTGAGTATTATCAGCATTACTAGTAGATCCTTTAGAATCTAGAAATTGTACTCTGTCTGCAACAACTTCTGTTACATATACTCTCTTTCCATCCTTATCTTCATAGTTACGTGTTTGAATTCTTCCATCCACAGCAACTAATGAACCTTTAAAAACATATTTTTTTATGTTTTCGGCTTGCTTTTGAAAAGCAACTATATTAATAAAATCCGTATCTCTTTGTCCTTGAGCATTGGTGTACTGCCTATCAATTGCAACAGTAAAATTTACAATCGCTGCATTACTTGATGAATACCTTAATTCTGGATCCCTTGTTAATCTTCCTATTAAAAACGCTTTATTCATAATAAAAACCTTTCTTACTTATCTTCTTTTATGATTAAATGACGAATAACATCTTCATTTATTCTTGCTAAACGATTAAATTCATTAATAGCTTTTGCATCTTTAGCTTCTAAATTAATTAGAAAATAATAACCTGCTTTATGATTTTCTATTTCATAAGCTAACTCTTTTTGACCTAAATCTTTTGACGAAGTTATAGTAGCGCCATTATCAGTTAAGATTTTTTCAAAGTTTTTAGAAACTTCTTTAACCTTATCTTCTTCAAGATTTGGTCTTACAACGAACATTATCTCATATTTCATATTTTATCCTCCTCTTCTGGTCTTATCGGCCTTTAATCAAAGTTAAAGGCAAGAGAGTAAACTTTCATTACTCGCTTTGTATTATAACAAAAAAGACAATTTATGTAAACCATCTTTTTATATTTAATTATATTCACTATTTTTTTATTGATATGGTATTTTTTGATTTTAAAAATCTCTTTTGCATCTTTATATTTTATTCTTTTTATTTGCCTTAATTGGCAATATGATTTTAGTTGCAATCTCTTCGTTTTTTTAGCACAAAACATTTTCTTTATCATTATATAAATCCCAGTAAAAACATCTTTAAACATAGGAATACATTTATCTTTTTTTCGTACTATTATGTTTTTTTGCTTCTAAACTATGCCATTTTTTTATTTTCCTCATACCTTAAAAGTTCCGCTAAATACAAATCTTTAGCAGATTTAATTATTAAACCTAAATAAACAAACATCACCATCTTGCATTATGTAATCTTTTCCTTCACTACGAAGTTTTCCAGCTTCTTTAGCTCCTTTTTCTCCGTTGTACTTCTTATAATCATCAAAGCTTATTACCTCTGCTCTTATAAAACCTTTTTCAAAATCACTATGAATAATTCCCGCACACTCTGGTGCTTTCATACCCTTTTTAAAAGTCCATGCCCTAACTTCTTTAACTCCTGCAGTAAAGTATGTTTGAAGTCCAAGCAAATGATACGATGCTTTAATCAACTTATCAAGACCACTTTCTTCTATTCCTAAATCAGTTAAGAAAGCCTTTTTTTCTTCATCTTCAAATCCACTTAATTCTTCTTCTATTTTTGCACATAACACAATTACTTCAGCATTATCTTTTTTAACATGTTCTTTAACTTTTTTCACATAATCATTATCTTTATTTATGTCTTCTTCTTTTATGTTTGCAACATATATTACTGGTTTTTTAGTAAGTAAGCTATATGCTTTTAATATTTTTTCTTCGTCTTTTGTATACTCTAATTTTCTTGCTGGAACATTATTTTCTAATGCTTCTTTTATTCTTTTTAAAAGTGCTACTTCTTTTAGAGCGTCTTTATCTTTTGTAGATACTGCTTTTTTCTCAATTTTACCTAACCTGTTATTTACCACTTCTAAGTCACAAAAGATAAATTCAACGTCTATTATTTCAATGTCACGAATGGGATCTGTTTTTCCCTCTACATGAGCAATGTTCTCATCATCAAAACATCTTAAAACTTCCACTATGGCATCTACTTCTCTTATGTGTGATAAAAATTTATTTCCTAAACCCTCACCATGTGATGCGCCTTTAACAAGCCCCGCAATATCAGTAAACTCAAACGTTGTTGGAACTAAACTTTTTGGCTTTACTAACTCATTTAAGAAATCAAGTCTTTTATCAGGTACGGTTACTATTCCTACATTTGGTTCAATGGTTGCAAAAGGGTAATTAGCTGCTAAAATATGTTTTTTTGTAATAGCATTAAATAAAGTTGATTTACCTACGTTTGGTAATCCTACTATTCCTGCGGTTAAAGACATATTAATCACTTCTCTTTTCCTTTGGTATTATAACATTTAAACTAAATAAAAAGCAATGCCTTATATGCATTACTTTTTACATATCCCTGATGAGTAGTTTCCTTTATCCAAATCTTCTTGTTCATCATCGGAGTATGATATTGAATATTTTTTAACATAAGTTAATTTTTTACTACCATAAGAAAATGGAACTATGGTGTAATTAGTACCAAGAGGTTCACCATTTTCTTCATAAGTTGCATTTAAATAATCCAATGTTGCTCTTTGACGAAAATTTAATAGACTTAGTTTAAAGTGTTTATAATAAGATTGCATAAAATCATTTAAATAAAGTAATGCATCATCATCAATTACGCCTGGTTGTACAAATCTTTCTGCTAAATAATTATTTTCATCTATATCTAGATCTAGATTTACTAATTTTAAAAATTCTAGTAATGGAATATATATTACACTATTTTCGTTTGTTTTTTTATCACTATTAACTTTCACTAATTTTACCATACTAAACCTAAAAGAATCAGTATTACAATCAGTAAGACTATTATATGCAGCTCCGTATTCATATGGATTATTATTATCAGGAAGCAATATATTATCCATTTTATATACCCCCATTGGAATTATACCGTCTGCATCTCCATAAGATAATATGAATCCGTAATCATCAATAACTTCTTTTTCTTTATTCTTCATTTTATTCACTCCATTTCAAATAGAATATTCTGTATATTAACATCTTTTAAATCATTTGTCAATCACTTATGTTAATAACAAAAAAAGCAATATGATTAATTTGTGATAATGTCTTAAGTAGTAACTTGCGAAAATGTCTCAAAG
>CAYSJY010000077.1:0-3371 GCA_964431705.1 uncultured Muribaculaceae bacterium
ATATTAGCATCACTAATAATAAAATTAAAAGGACAACTACTACTTTAAGAAAATTAATTTCTCGTTTCATAGACATCACCCTCTTTCTATTCTTTTAAAAGAAAAAAAGAGGAAAGCATATCTAACCTTTGGTTTTAGGTTACTCTCATATTAATTATTAGCCTTATTTTTTTAAGTTACCCTATAAATATTTAAAAAAACAGGATTATTTATCCTGATCTTTTGTTTTTTTATTATTAATTTCATTTAATAATAACTGTACAAACGTAGCTTTATCAAGGCAGTATGTTTTAACAGAACCATGTCTTCTATAACTTACTAAGCCACCTTCTTTTTCCTTATCTCCAAGGATTAATATAATAGAGATTTTCCTTGTTTGAGCATCTCTCATTTTATATGATAGTTTTTCTTCTCTATCATCTAACTCTACCCTAACGTTTTTTTCTTTTAACATATTATAAACTTCGTTTGCATACTCTAAATGATAGTTATTATTAACAGGAATTACGCTTACCTGAACTGGTGCAAGCCAGGTTGGGAGATTACCTTTTGTTTCTTCTAGAATGTATGCTATAAACCTATCAAGTGATCCTAGTATTGCTCTGTGAAGAACAACAGGAGTTTGTTTTTCACCATTTTTATCAATGTATTTTAAATCAAATTTTGAAGGTAAACAAAAATCTAGTTGGCATGTTGATAAAGTTATTTCATTTCCAACCGCTGGTTTTACGTTAACATCTAATTTAGGCCCATAAAACGCAGCTTCACCTATTTCCTCTGTGTACTCTATTCCCAAATCTTTTAAAACTTCTCTAAGTTCGTTTTCTGCCTTATCCCACATTGCATCATCTGGATGATATTTTTTCTTATCTTCTGGATCTCTTAAGGATAAAACACAACGATAATTAGTAATATTAAAATCTTTATATACGTCAAAAATTAAATCCACAACGTTTTTAAATTCTGATTTAATTTGTTCTTTAGTTACGAATAAATGAGCATCATTCTGGCAAAAATGTCTTCCTCTTTCTATTCCTTTTAAAGCTCCTGATGCCTCAAATCTAAAATCATGAGCAATTTCACCAATCCTTATTGGTAAATCCTTATATGAATGTAATTTATTTGAATATATCATCATGTGATGTGGACAATTCATTGGTCTTAAAACAAACTCTTCCTCATCTACCGTCATTTTAGGAAACATACATTCTTTATAATGATCCCAGTGACCTGATATTTTATATAAATCAACTGTTCCAACACATGGCGTCATAACATGCTGATATCCTAATTTTCTTTCTTTATCTTTTATATAATTTTCTAATTCTTGCCAAATAACGTATCCATTTGGTAAAAACATAGGAAGTCCCTTACCAACTAAATCATTTGACATAAATAATTCCAATTCTTTACCTATTTTTCTATGATCTCTTTCTTTAGCATCTTCTAACTCTTCTAGATGTTTTTTCAAGTCCTCTTCGGTTTCAAAACAAACACCATAAATTCTTTGAAGCATCTTGTTATTAGAATCACCTTTAAAGTATGCTCCAGAATGTTTTAAAAGTTTAAAGTGCTTAAGTTTTTTTACGGTATCAACGTGAGGACCACGACAAAGATCAGTAAAATCACCTTGCGTATAACAAGAAATAACCGTATCACTAGGATCCATTTTCTCTATTAAATCTATTTTATATGAATCATCTTTAAACATCTTAAGAGCTTCTTCTTTTGATATTTCATGTCTTACTATTCTTTTTCCATCTTTAGCAATTTTCTTCATTTCTTTTTCTATTTTAGGTAAATCATCATCCGTTATACTTTTATCACCTAAATCAATATCATAGTAAAAACCATCTTCTATAACTGGTCCTACCCAAAATTTAGCATCCGGATATAAATGTTTTACTGCTTGCGCCATTAAGTGTGCACAAGAGTGATTTAAAACACTTAATTTTTCATTTTCTTTTATATTAATCATAACTTTTTACTCTCCTTATTTGTTTTATTTTTCTTTGTTTTATTGCTCTTTTTCTTTTTTCTTCTTGTTTTTTTATTTCATGTTCCATGTTATTATCACAGTAACTGATAAGTGAATGAAGCATTGGATATAATTCGTTATTATATTTAAACCTCTGCATTAATGAAAAAATATCACTGTAACATAAATTAAGTTTTTTTAAAAATTCATATTTTTTAGCAACACTTACATTATCATCTTGTAAAAAACATATCAAAGTATTTGTTATCATTTCATACTCCCCCCAATAATTAATATCTTAACTCAAATGTTCTAATATTAAAACCACCTATTTTTTCGTAATAATAATTTATTAATTTTTCAATGTTTTTATACATTGTATTTGGTTTATCAATTTCAAAACATTTAACGTATAATCTAATAAAATCATCATCTGCTAATTTAAAAATATGACATTTTCTTCGATACTCTTCATCTGTTAATATTTTATAAATTTTTGATTTAGGAAGTTTTGGTAACCCTTGATATTCTGCGTATATATCATATGTATCATTTAGCAACTTATAATATATTAAGTTAAACTCTGGGTTATTTTCTTTTAAACTTACCTTTAATTCATCTAAGTAATTCCATAAATGATAA
The DNA here is from genome assembly GCA_964431705.1 of uncultured Muribaculaceae bacterium. Lineage (GTDB taxonomy): Bacteria > Bacillota_I > Bacilli_A > RF39 > UBA660 > Aphodocola. Next base: position 2,621 of record CAYSJY010000077.1, read on the forward strand.
TTATTTATATCAAGTTTACTTGCTCTTATCTCATTAAATGGTTTATCTATGTATTCTATTGCTTTTTGTTGAAGTTCACTTACACTACCAGATAAATCATAAATTATTTTACCATAAGCAAACTTATTAGAAGTAGATTGTATGTTACTGTTAAACTCTTCTTCCATAGCCTTTAAAATATTTTCCTTAGTATCCATAAAATACTCTATTAAAAAACTATTAGAATCCATACTTCCTAAAGCAGAATAACCAGCTTCATCTTTCAATACTAAATAAACATTAATATCAGAATATTCATTTTGAGTATTAGTTACATAACTACCACATAAAATAGCCCCATCAACCATATCATCATTCTCATATTGATTCAAAAACTCCCTTAAAGCTAATTTCCATTTTTCTATCATTATTACACCTACTTTCATATAATAAAAAACGCTTCCTAAAATAAGGAGCGTATATACGCGGTACCATCCTACCTTTTACTTAATTTGATAACGTGCTTAAACACGGGAATTTCTTTCGAATCCTGCATAGAAAGTAGTAACTTTATAATTAGTTTATCCATCTTACACCATAAATGAACTCTCTTTAAAACATCATCATAAAATCATGTCTTTCATAATCACATTTATAACACGATAATACTACTTTTTTTATTCAATGTCAATTATTAATAATTAACAAACTCCCATGATATGATTAATTTGTGATAATGTCTTAAGTAGTAACTTGCGAAAATGTCTCAAAG
>CAYSJY010000078.1:0-2774 GCA_964431705.1 uncultured Muribaculaceae bacterium
ATATTGCTTATGCTGAATACCATTAATCAGTCATAAAGTTTAACACAACTTTTTAATTAAAAAAAGAAACTTATTAAAGTTCCTTATTCATCTATATAACCATTAGCTTTAAATCTTTTTATTGTGGTTTCTTTAGACTGCTCACCAACTATTCTGTTTAAAGTAGTTTCTTCTTCTCCGTCAGTTATAAAAGCAACCGTTGGAGTTCCAGAAATATTTATATAAGTTTTAAACTCGGCATATTCATCATCAGATAACTTACTATTATCTAAATGATAAATAGTTATGTCATACTCATCTAAAACACTCTTTAAAATAGGTAGGTAAGCCACACAATGTGAACAACTTTCATTACCTATATATATTACAAAAGTCTCCTTATTAGCAATTTTTTCTTTAAATTCATCTAAACTTATCTCTATTATGTGCTCTTCACTATTAGAACACCCAGTAAAAAGCATGCAAACAACAAAAACCAATAATAAACATTTTAGTATTTTCTTCACGTAAATCACCAAAAACATTGTACCATTTATTTTTGTTTTACACAAGTAAACAAATAAGTTTGACAATTATCTTTATTTTATATATATTTTATTTGGAGAAAGATTATGTTAATACAAGAAAAAGATAAAAAAAATAAATATAAAAAATTTAAAAAGTTAAAAGATAAAGAAGTATTTTTAAAAAGTAATACTAATAATGAAGAAGAAAAATCTTTTATAAAGGCCTTTAATGAAAAAGATATAGAAAAAAGATATGAATTTATATATGATTATATGTGTAACTACCTAGATGAAAACGTTTGTGTACATTGTGATTTTAAATGTGATAAATGCATCGCTAACAGACTTAATAAATCTGTTCATAAAGAAAACGGGTGTTGTTATTTTAGAAAGCAAGGTTTATGTAAATACCTAAAAAACAAAAAGTGTACAAATCCAAACATTACTTGTAAGTTATTCATGTGTAATTACGTAGAAAGGAAAATATTAAAGAAAAAAAGCATAATAAAAAACTATTTATTATTAAATTATTTTTTTAATAAAAAACAAAAAGAACTATTAAAAAGAAGCTATAGAATGAAAAAAGAAGATTTAATTAACTTGCTAATAAAAAATAAATAGTTTATAATTAGCTTATAGGAGAGTGCTTATGAAAAAGATAATTGATTACTTAAAAGATAAAATATATTACGTTTTAGCAGCAACCGTATTAATTATAATAATTTTAGTTATTATGAACTCATGTTCAAATAAGTCTTCTAATAATACCTATGAACAAATAGAAGAAAACATGGTAGCAGCTGCTGAAGAATACTATGCATCAAGAGAAAGTAACTTACCTAGTGAAGATGGCGATTCAATTCAAGTTACCATAGGAACGCTTATTGATGCCGAATTATTAAGTGAAATAATAGATCCAGAAGATAGTAGTCAAACTTGCTCTGGATACGTTGAGGTAACCAAAGTAGAAGATGATTATGCTTATACACCATTTTTAACTTGCGAAGGAAACTATGAAGCAAAATACTTAACTGATATAATTGAAAGCGTAGAAACTGATGAATATGGTAACGGTGTTTACACCATTGATGATGAGTTAGTTTACAGAGGAGATGACGTTGATAACTACGTATCATTTAACGATCAGTTATGGCGTATCGTAAAAGTTGATAGTGAGGGAGACATAAAACTTGTTTTAGCTCAAAGAACTGATGAGTCATATGCTTGGGATGATGCTTATAACTCAGAAAGAAGCTCTAACGTAGGTATTACAACGGATTATTTACATACCAGCATAAGAAAGACTTTAAATGATTATTATGAAGAGAACTTTACAACCGAAAGTAAAGCTAAAATAGTATCAAAAGACTTATGCGTTGGAACCTACGCCCAAGGAGATTCTTTTAGCACAGAAAAAGAATGCTCAGTATTAAAAGAAGATGAAAAAATAGGTTTGCTTAATGCAACCGATTATAAAAACGCAAGCTTATCAGAAAACTGTAATACGATTGATTCTAATGAATGTAGTAATTATAACTATTTAGCAGTCGATAGCATTTATACTTGGACATTAAATGCATCTTCTGAAAATACTTATAGAGTACTTCGTTTAAATAAAACACTTTCTTGGTCGAATGCTTCAACTAAGATTAAAATAAATCCAGTAATATATATAACAAGTAAATCGGTTGTAAGTACTGGAGAGGGTACAGAAGAAAGTCCATATATAATAAAATAAACGTAAAATTTTTATGTATATAATTGACAAATCAATTTAAATGGGATAATATATAAATATATCTAAGTATTATAAGGGAGGAGAAAGATTTATGACTACCATTGATTGTACTAGCAGTAGTTCTACTGTCGTTCAAGTTATAGCAATAGTAAGATTAGTAATGAATGTAATATGTATTGCAGTTCCAATTGTTATGATTGTTTTAGGATCAATTGATTTATTTAAAGCTGTAACTAGTAGTAAAGAGGAAGAAATAAAGAAAAAACAACAAACTTTAATAAAGAGAGTTATAGCAGGAGTTTTAGTTTTCTTAGTACCAACTATAGTAAGTTTGTTAATGAATTTATTAGGTACTGGAAACAACTGGGCTGAATGTTGGAATAATGCTGAAAATGCAAGTTTTACTGAATTATTTAGTGGGAATGTTTCTACTGGTAATTAAAGATGATTATTTAGTCATCTTTTTTTATTTTACTATGTCAATAACTTATGAAAATGTCATAAAAAAACAAATAAATTAACACATGAAA
>CAYSJY010000079.1:0-2741 GCA_964431705.1 uncultured Muribaculaceae bacterium
AATTACTATTGAATTATATGGATTAAAACTATCACACGTTACTATAGATGGTTAACGTAAAGAGGAAATGAATAATGATAAAAAATATAAAATGATAATGTTAATGTTACCGAAGGAATTTTTATTCGTATTGTAACACCACAGATTGTGGTAAAACAAAATTAATTTATAATAATATATAAAAAAGTCCAATTAGTTGGACCTTTTTTAATTACAGCAATTGTTATTTTTTCCAAAACCAAAGAATAAGAAGAAAATTATAGCAACAATTATTATTATCCATAACCAGTTTGTCCCGTTAGAATCATTACCTCCGTAATAAGGGTATGGTTGATAATACATGAAAACACCCCTTTCTTAATATATTATATTTTTCTTTGGGAAAAATAAATAGGTTAATTGACCTAAATATTATGGAAAATAAAAAAGGAAATATTTAAACTTCCTTTAGTCTTCTTCAAAAAATGCTTTATAAGCAAGGTATGCGTTATAAATATCAAACTTATTTGTTACTTCGTAAGGGGAATGCATAGAAATTACTGGAACACCACAGTCTATTACATCCATTCCTTTATCTGCTAGAATATAAGCGATAGTTCCTCCTCCACCTAAATCTACTCTTCCTAGTTCTGAAACTTGGTATTTTACGTTACTATCTTCAAATATTTTTCTTACCCTTGCAACGAATTCAGCATTAGCGTCTGATGCACCAGATTTACCACCAGATCCAGTGTATTTGTTTAGTTCAACACCAAAACCAATTTTAGACGCATTATTTTCTTCTGCTGTTGATTTATAATTTGGATCCATTCCCGCACCAACGTCTGCAGATAACATGATTGAATTACAATATGTTTTGATTAAAGCTCCCACCGTGTTTTCACTTTTTTTATCCAAAAGTTTACTTACAAACAAATCAAACATCTGTGAACACATCCCCGTGTTTCCAACACTTCCAATCTCTTCTTTATCAGCAAATATGGCAATCATCGTTTTATCTTTAACGTTGGCATTAGTTAATGCTTTTAAAGTTGCGTATGCACAAACTCTATCATCTTGACCATATGCTGCTACCATACTTCTATCAAATCCTAAATCCTTTGCTTTGAAAGCAGGTACTATTTCTAATTCTGAACTATAAAAATCAATTTCTTTAATACCATATTTTTCATTAAGTAAGCTCATTATGTTTTCTTTTACAGAATCATCATCATTTGGAATACTTCCAACGAGTACGTTTAGATCTTCTCCGGTTACTGCCTTTCCAATCTTCTTTTCGTATTGTTCTTGTGCTAGGTGAGGAAGTATGTCAGTTATTGTAAAGATTGGATCATCTTCTTTTTCACCAATTTCTATTTCTATTTTCTCTTTATTTGGTTTAACTATCACACCGTGAATAGCTAAAGGTATTGTTGTCCATTGATATTTTTTTATTCCACCGTAATAATGCGTTTTAAAAAGAGCAAGTTTAGCATCTTCATATAACGGATTAGGCTTTAAATCAAGCCTTGGGGAGTCAATGTGAGCTCCAATAAGGTTAACACCACAAGTTATGTTTTTACTTCCAATTACCGCAGCATAAATAGTTTTTGATCTGTTTATCATGTATACTTTATCGCCATCTTTTAATGATTCTATATCATCAATATTTTTAAAGCCGCAATTCTTTAGATTAGAAATTATTTCGTTTGATGCTTCTCTTTCCGTTTTAGCTTCATTTAAAAATCTAATATATCCTTTGCAAAAATCAAATATTTTATCTTTTAAGTTACTGTCAATTTTTAACCAACCGCTAGTTTTTTTATTTATTATATCTTTTTCCATATTTTATCCTCCTTTTTATATAATACCACTTAATTTACAAAATTACTCATATTAATTTAGAAAATATAATTTTTGAAACTAAATATAAGTAATGATATGCTATAATTTATACTAGGAGGTACTTTATATGGATAGAGATGAAATATCTAAAAAATATTATGAAGTATTAAGCGAAAGACTTAAATTAGAACAAAACGTAAAAGATTTTGAAGAAGCGTGGAAAAATAAGAAAAACTTTGTTCCTAGTAAGATGGCACAGGAAGTAATTGAAACAGGATATGAAAGGTTGGATAATTTAAAAAACAAGAAAAAAGTTTATATGAGCAATTAAGATTATATGACCAACAACATAAAGATAAAAGAATGGCAGATATTAGTGTTAGACATTTTTTAGGACAAACTCCTTCTAATATGGAAATTATTGGAGGTGTTTTATCTTCCAATGCCAATGACTCACATTTAATAGCTGAAACAAAATCTCCTGAACAATTGAAAAGTGAAAAAGAACAAATGCTTGCAAATATTAAAGCAAAAGTTCTAAATGGTGAAATGTCTTTAGGAGAAGCATCAAACCTAATTCATGATGTTAATATAGCATTTAGTAGTTATGATGAATCAACAACTGTAAATAAAAATGGTATGCATAGATAAACATTATGCTAGAAAGTATTTTGTAAAAAAACATTATCATTTACTTTAATTGAATTTCATGTTTCAAACACAGCAATAGTGATATTAAGTAGTATATTAATAATTTTATTTATAATGATGTCAGGTTTTGAAATGTCATGGAAGTTTATTAGTTATTAATAATAAAACGCAAATATGCCAATAAGATTTGTAAAAATTGGTATAAATGCGTTTTTATATTGAATTAAAAAATAGGTTAGTTGTCTACTTTAAGTTTACCACTGCAA
>CAYSJY010000080.1:0-2685 GCA_964431705.1 uncultured Muribaculaceae bacterium
GTAATGTCATAAAATGCTTTACAAATCATAAAATTTGTTGTATACTATTGTAGTAATTTTGATATAAAGGAAAGAAGATTGTATTTATCTCACCTGATTGCAAATAGCAATGGGTTAAACGCCAGCTTAAGAAATACTTATAAATATGCGTTTTTTAAGGTGAATACTAATCTTGTATTCATTTTTTTAATGGAGGTGCTTTAATATAGCAAAAGAAAAAGATATGCCAATTAACGAACAAATAAGAGTAAAACAAATGCTTGTTATTGGTCCTAATGGTGAACAGTTAGGTATTAAGTCTCGTGATGAGGCGCTTACACTTGCGTCTTATGCAGGTTTTGACCTTGTTTTAATTAATGATAAGGGTGATAATCCAGTATGCAAATTAATGGATTATAATAAATTTAAATATGAAAAGAAGAAGAAGTTAAAAGAATCTCAAAAAAGACAAAAGGAAAATAACGCTGAGACTAAGGAATATCGTCTTTCACCTAACATTGATGTTCATGACTTTAATACTAAGCTTAAAAACGCAAGAAAATACTTAGAAAAAGGTCATAAAATCAAGTTATCAATTCGTTTTAGAGGACGTGAAATGCAGTTTACTGAAAAGGGTAAGGATGTATTATTAAAGTTTGCGGACGAATTAAAAGAAGTAAGCTCACTAGATGGTGAACCTACTTTAGAAGGAAGAAACATGATGGCTATGCTTAGCCCAATAAAGAAATAGGAGGATTATTTATGGCAAAGAAAACACAAAAGACTCATAAGGGTACTAAAAAAGTTTTAAACGTAAGACAAAGTGGAAGCATTACAACAGGTCATCCTGGACACAGACATAACACTGGAGATAAGAACGCTTCTTTTAACAGAAATAAAAGATCTAAATCAAATTTAAGTAAAGCAGATGCTAATAGACTAAAAAGAGCAATTGATACTTTATAATAAATTAAGGAGGAATAAAAATGGCAAGAGTAAAAAATGGTGTCGTTGTAAAAAAACGTCGTAAAAAAATATTAAAAGCTGCTAAAGGTTATTTTGGTAGTAAACATAGATTAGTTAAAACCGCAAAAGAACAATTAATGCATTCACGTACTTATGCATATAGAGATAGAAGACAAAAGAAAAGAGACTTTAGAAAATTATGGATAGTTCGTATTAATGCAGCATGTAGAGAAAATAATATAAGTTATTCTAGATTTATCAATGGTCTTTCTAAAGCAGGTGTTGCTGTTAATCGTAAAATGCTTGCACAGATTGCCATTGATGAGCCTAGTGCATTTACTAATTTAGTTACTATTGCAAAAGATGCTTTAGAAGGTAAAATGCCTAAAGAAGCAAAAGCAGACGCAAAAAAAGAAACTGTAAAGAAAGCAGAAGAGAAAAAAGAAACTAAAAAGACTCCAGCAAAAAAGGAAGAAAAACAAGATATATCAAAATTAACCGTAGCTGAACTTAAAGAAATGGCAAAACAAAAGGGTATTAAAGGATACACTTCTATGAAAAAAGCTGAATTATTAGAGAAACTAGCTTAGTTTCTTTTTTTATTGTATAATGTTTTTAGGTGAATATTATATGAATACTTATTTAATATATGGAAATGATTATACTTTAATTAAAAGAGAAATAGATAAATTAACAAAAGATGTAAAAGATATTACTACTTATGATTTATCTATTGAAAAAGTAGATAATTTACTTAATGATGCATTAGTTATCTCAATGTTTGATGATAAAAAAGTTTTGATTGGGGAAAACGCTTTGTTTTTAAGTACTTCATCAAATTCTATAAATCATGATTTAAATTATTTGGAAAAATATTTAGAAGATGATAATCATGATAACGTAGTTATTTTTACGCTTAATGAAGATAAGTTAGATGAAAGAAAAAAGATAGTAAAATTATTAAAAAAACATGTAACTGTTGTTCATAAAGAAGTGATTAAAGAAAAAGATTTGCCGGATTTTGTAATTAGTGAATTTAACAATAATGGTTATAAAATTGATTATAAAACAGCATCTTATTTTGTTTGGTATGCAGGCAGTAACATTGATATTTTAATTAGTGAAATAAATAAAATGATGATGTATAAAGATGAAGATAAAAACGTTAAAATAGAGGATATAAAAGAAATTACTAGCAAAAAAATAAATGATAACATCTTTGATTTATCTAATGCTATAATGGATAAAGATTTAAAAAAAATGTATGAATGCTATAATGATTTAATGATTTTAAAAGAAGAACCTATTAAAATAATCAGTATGCTTGCTAACCAATTTACTTTGATTTATCAATGCAAATTATTATATAACGATGGTAAAAAGCAAAACGAAATCGCTGAAATTTTAAAAGTTCATCCATACAGAGTAAAACTTGCAATAGAAAATGATTATAAAACAAACAGCATAAAAGAAATATTAAAAAAACTCCATAATTTAGATTATGAAATAAAATCTGGAAAAATAGATAAAATGGTTGCCTTAGATAATTTTCTTCTCCATTTATAACCTTGCGATATGTTTTTAATTATGTTAATATTATATTATAAATAGGAGGCTTTAATAATGGATAACTTAACTGATGAAGAAAAGAAAAAAATAATAAAAAAAGTTGTGATTTGTATTCTTGCGTTAATCGCCGTGATGATATTTGGAATTTTAATCAAAGTATTAACATAAAAA
>CAYSJY010000081.1:0-2509 GCA_964431705.1 uncultured Muribaculaceae bacterium
AATAGATTTTAAAGTTTTAGCAGATCCACTTCTATAATCTCTATAGTACTTCAATGCTATATGTTCTGAATTTCTTACTTCTAATTTTTCAAATAAAATATCAAGAGGACTTAAATACATATCATCATCTTCTCTAACATCTCCTGCTCGTAACATTTCCATAACCATTGTGAAGTTTTGTTCTTCTTCAGGAGCTTCATACCAAAGATAAAAAATTAGAGAAAGCAATAGCATAGAAGCAGCAGTATCCCAAAAAGGATCATTAGATTGGCTACCTTTTGGTGTTGTTGAACGAAATAGATTCGTAACTAATCGTTGAACATCATTATCACTTTTTAAATATACAAAAGGATTGTAACAATGACTTTTATCCATGTTTATTAAATCTAGCACCCTAATTTCATATCCTTCATGTTCTAACAAATTACCTTCATCTCTAAGTATTTCACCTTTAGGATCTAAAATTACATAAGAACAATTGCATTGCATTACATTAGGTTTTGCATAAAACCTAGTTTTACCAGCTCCACTTCCACCACAAATTAGTACATTTAAGTTTCTCCTATGCTTCCTACCATCCAACCCTATACAAAAATTTTGAGTTAGTATTTTATTATTGTTACTATGTTTTTCTGCATAATTTTTACAAATACTTTTAGCATCTCCCCATTTTGCCGAGCCATATTCTTCATTTCTACGATAATTTTTTCTAGTGGAAAAATAAATACCAATTCCTAAAAAGTAAATTAATAATAAAAAAAAGACCGTTTTAATACTATTACTACAAAGAGAAATAGAAAACGGTCTGTCCAATATTTGTCCTAATCGTTTTATAATTCCTACTAGTCCCTTATCAATATAAGGTGCAATTAATAAAGCAAACCATATAACAGGTATAATTCCAAACAAACAGATAATTAATTTTTGCTTTTTAGAATTTTCTTTCATTATCTTTCATATATTTCTTTTAATTGACTTGGCTTTTCTATTACATTGATTAATTTTAATAATATATTATTCACTTCATTTCTAGGTTTATTTTCATTTTTTAATTTATATCTCCATGTATTTAATGCATTAATTGCAATTTTAACATCATAATCATTCAATTCTACTTTAGACGAACCATTAATCTTTATTAAAAGATTATCAATAGAGTCTGTGGCTCTATCTTGATTTTTTAAATATTTTCTAAAAGAATTAAGTGATTCAATAATTAGATTCCTTTCTTCAACTTGAAAGTTAAAATGAAACTTATTTCTCATCTAACTACCTCTCTTGCTCTTTATTTTTGTCATTGTCCTTTGGTTTATCAAAATATTGTCCCATTCTCATATTCATATTTGACAATACTTCTTTCATGGAAGTTAGTTCATTTGCAATGTCTTGATTTTCCATATTCTTAAACTGCGAAGATAATTTATCAATATTTTCTATTGATCCATCTACTCCGTATTTTTTACATACCATATAACTAATACACTCTGCTTTTTCCTCATTGATTTCTGATGTATTGTCATATAGTTCTGCTTTGGCAAGTTCTTTAGATAGCGACTTTATTGTTTCAGTAACATCATTATTTCTTAATATATAAACTGTATTAGTATCTTTATCCCATTCACATAGTTTACCCTCTCCTAAATTGTCAACTACTTTTAATGTAGCAGGACATTCATGTGTTAATGACTGCAAAACATATCTTTGGTCATAATTTTTAACAAAAGGTTTTATATTAGTTTCGCAAATATCTATAACCTCTTTTGCGTACATAGGAGTAATTACCTTTCCTTCAATATTTTTATAAGGCTCTCCTGGTTCTAAAATCGTTATTTTTTTTGGATAATACTGTTTAAAGGTAGCTTTAGAGTCAAGCCAATCTTTTTTTGTTTTTAATTGCATGGCATTAGGTTGTTGTGTTGCTATTAAGATAGCATTTCTTGGTGTATACATATCAAACCTACTTTGTACATCTAAATATTCTTTAAAAAAGGAAGGATCAGATTTAATTTTATCTAATCCCTCATCAATCATTTTATAAGCATTTTTTAATTGCTCTCGTTTTCTTTGTTTAAATGATTCTTTATCATAACCATTATTATTAATTATTTCATCTATCAAAATCATCTCTCCTTTCCTTTTATCATATTCTTTTTAGCTGATTGATAAGTTGGTGTTTTATTATTCCTCTTAATGTTATTAACTTTATCTTTTTTCGACTGTTTTTTTGTAGAATCAGGATAACTTTTATTTTTTATTTCATTTCTTATATTTTTTAAACTTTCTCGAACTGATGGCTTAGTTGTTTTAAAAGCCATTCCTGATTCTTTTTTGTTCTCTGAGAAAGGCACGGACTGACTGTTTTTGCCTGCCCATGCCTGTTGAACGTTTTTTGAATCGTTTTTCTCCTTATTTATAGGTTTTGATAGTATTTCATCAACTAATTTTTCTTCATCTGATTTAACCTCAACACCTCTTTCTTTTGCATCTTTAATCATTTCTTCCATCTTAT
>CAYSJY010000082.1:0-2417 GCA_964431705.1 uncultured Muribaculaceae bacterium
AAAAAACGAAAATAAAATAATAATCGGTGGTATAGAATATGAAATTGTTGCTTATATTTCAATAGATAGTGGTAATTTTATTGTTTATACTGATGGAAAACAATTTGAAAATGGACAAGTTGCTTTATATGTTAATTGTGTTTCTCAAGAAAAAGAAGAAATAATTTTTGATGAAGTTGATGATGAAGAATTAATGCAGGTTGTGGATGTTATAAAAGGGAGGTTAAATCATGGTGAATGAAAAAAAGTATTATAGTCTATTAGATTATTCTTCTAAATTAGACAAGGCTATAGGATATATAGAATCTTTTTGTCAAACTCATAATCGTGATACTATGCCTAAACGAATGAAAAGCTTTATGGTATCCTTAAGATCTTTACAAGATATGCTAGATAGTATTCAAAAAGTACAAGAGATGCTTGAAAAAGTAGAAGAAATACCTAAATTAGATAAAGTGGCAAGCCAAGATAATAAAAATGCTAGAAATGCTCAGAAGCAAATTAATAGTATAAAATCAGAACTTAGTGATAATTTAAGAACTTTAAAGGAACAATATATGGAGCAGCTAAAGCTTTGTTATAAACAGCTCAAAAAAATTAGAACGCTGATTGTTAATACTGAAAAATACCCTGATGCTAGAAAAGAGTTTAACTCTGCTTCTGATAAGTTTCTAATGATGGCATTTAGTGACAATAAATATGATATATTTAGTCATCCTAAAACTACGAGTACTACAATTACTTATAATCAAGGAGGACAGAAAACTCCTAAGCTAGGAGAAGAACTAGATGAAGCCTTAAAAAACCTTGATACAATACTTATTGGTTTGTCAAAAGATGGTTTGACTGAAGACGTTAAAGACGAAGTTGCAGATATAAAGAAAGTTTTATCACCAAAAGTTTTATCTATTAGTCAAGAAAGACTTGAACGGTTGCAACATTCTGAACAACTTATAGGTGATTTAGATAAAGTTCAAGGTATCCTAAAAAACTTTTATGGATTTTCACATAAAGATGGTAAATTACAGAAAATTAATAAAAAATTAGAGTCAGTTAAGCAATTAGTTGTTGCTGCTATTAAAGAAGAAAAAAGAAAAAAGAATCCCCTTGTAAATGAAAATGATGTTATTCAAGGAAGAATTAAGTATGCTACCGAAGCTGTAAAAGCTTACGGGGAAATTCTTAAAGATAATGATCGATTAGATCGAACTCAAACGGCAATTGTAGATCACACCCATTCATATTATGCTGAAAATGAACGATCTGCTAATAGAGCTAAACAATTAAGGGAGGAAGCCTACGCAATCCGTGAAAAGCCTAAAGATGAACTAAGTTGGGAAGATGAGCTTAAAGCTGATAAATTATCTGCCGAGGCTAAAGAGCTCGAAAATGAAATCAAAAAAAACAATGAGGAAATGGATAGAGTTATGCATAAGCAAAGAAGACAAATACCTCCTAAATATACAGATATGAAAGATAAGTTAAAAAAAATAAGTTCATTATATACCTTTAATATGTATGAAATGGACTTGATTACAAGTAAGGGAAGAGCAAGATGATGGAAGAAAAACAACAAATATTTACAGCTTTCATGGACGAGTTTGTTCTTTTAACCACGGAACAGAAAAATCATGAGATTGTTGAAAAACAAATACTGATTTTAACTCTATTACAAAAGTTTGCTAATGAACATGGAATTGAATTTCAATTTTTAAGAAGTAATGAAATCTATGACATTACTGATAATAATGGAACTAATGAAGATTATTTAGAAGCAATAATGGTTTATACTCATAACATTGAAGAGTTAATTGGATTAATTTTACAGAATTTAAAATAATATTGAATGCTAATACTAAAATAATTCTTTAATTTGATAATTTTCCCTTTCATTAATAACGAATTAAGGGAGTACTTACAAAATTATATTTCAGGCGACAAATTAATAACATTAAATATAAATGGTTAGGATACTTCTGGTGTAACTAATATGTATGTCGTGTTTAGTAATTGTCCTGCTAATAAACCAACTGATTCATTTTGGGATGGAGCTTTTGATTAAGAGAAAGCTCTTTTTTATTGCTTATTTTTAGTTTAATATGTAAGAAAGTGTTGTTATGAATGTTAGTGTGGTAATATTGAAATGGAGATTTCTTTCTTATATGAAGATCAATATGAAGATGCACTTAAATATCTTAAAAGTAAAAATAATATGGTATAATTAGGTAGAAATATTTTCGTATTTATTAAAAAAAGGAGGTAGATTTTTATGAATAAAGAAGATAATAAGGGGGTTTACAAAATCGGTATCAACTGGTATCCAGGTCACATGGCCAAAGCTAAAAGGTTAATTAGGGAAAATATAGATAAAGTAGATATTATATACGAAGTAATAGATGCTAGAATTCCTTTATCTT